>JBGPAN010000262.1:0-6081 GCA_041480785.1 Bacteroidota bacterium
CTCCCAAGTTGCACTGATGTCTATCGGAACGTGTCGCCTCTCACACCCCGGAGAGAAGTGCGGCTCTCTTCTCCTATCTTTCCATCAAACCGCCCTTGCTGACTTCGCCCATAAAATAAGGGCTCGTCTCTCCCACCTTTGAGTTCACTTTCGTTGCGACCCCGCCAGAACGCATGGCGGGCTGGCCGCTCCTTTGCATAGCGCCCTTGCTGGCTACATTGTCGGGTGGCTTATCGCTTCGCCTCTCAGCTAACGACCACCTCTTGCTATACGGCTGATAGGGTTTTACCGTAGTCCAAACTTTTCATCGGACAAGATCATCAGCACCTTCACTTGGCACTCATTTCACTTGATCAATGTCATTTTCTTGACCGATGATGAGTATTCGGTCTTTAGTTGATAGAGATAGATTCCGCTCGACAGGGTCGATCCATCGAACTTGAAGGAATATTCTCCCGGATACATCGGACCATGAACCAATGTTTCCACTTGTTGCCCAAGGGCAGAATATATTCTCAGTGTTACAAGCGACGTTGCGGGAAGAGTGAAGGCAATCGTGGTGACGGGATTAAACGGGTTGGGATAATTCTGCTTCAACAAGATATTTGTCGGTGCAAATCGTTCGGATCCATCGACTCCCGTTGCGACTTCTTGAATTCTGA
This sequence comes from Bacteroidota bacterium, assembly GCA_041480785.1. Lineage (GTDB taxonomy): Bacteria > Bacteroidota > Ignavibacteria > UBA10030 > UBA10030 > UBA9647. The sequence goes on from JBGPAN010000262.1 coordinate 663, forward strand.
AGCCTGCAAAACGAACCGCTTCATCACGCAAATCTGAAGCATTGTTCAAACTGCGATAGATTCCCCACTTGGGCCTAATGAAGGTATTATCAGGACGGATGGTCATGATTTTCCCATTGCTGTACGAGAGTATCACCGTTCCATCACTCACCCGTCTTATCACCATAGAATACGTTCCTGCTGCTCCGATCTTCACGGTCTCTGTACACTCAACCCACACTCCTTCGAACAGCGACAGATCAACAATGGAGACTTTCGTCGTGTTATCATGAATAAGCTCCATTTTATTGGGACTCCCTTTTCTTGGAGTCAACGTGAAGAGGGGATTTCCATCATCTCCGCCCACTGGTTTTATCTGATGCAGATGCGTAAAACTGCTTGAAGGTTTGTATCCGACAGCGATCCTGAACTTCCATTTGTATAGAACAGTCTCAACAACCACACCCTTCAAGTTGTTCGGCGATGATTCATAGGTTTTGATCTCAATCCGCTGCCTGTCAGTGTTAATACAGCGATCATTATCAGGAGTCACATGAGAATAGAATTCGAAGACGTATTGATTCAACACAGAGTCCCATACCTCAGCAATATGTCTTCCAAACTCAGGGTGGATGCACTCAGGATTCTCGACAGCGTCCCCTCCCGGAGCCAAGACACTGGAAATCAATTCGTATGTGTCGCCCGGACCATCCGCCTCAAGAACCACCTGAGAATAAAGAATGAGCGGATTTACCACCAGTATCACGAAAGCGATGTTGCGCATCATTCGAATGGATCCTTCATGTCTGCAGACAGCTTTGCTTGAGTACACCCCGAATCAACCCCAAACCCTTGCCCATGAACTACTTCATATACAAACCGAACTTCTTGATGGCAGGATAGTCTCTCGCCTTCACTATTGTAAGTCGGACTTTCCAGACTGTTTCCTTCGGGAATCGATCGAGCTTGCGCTTCCCAACCGTTGTTCCTTGCGAAAGAAGTTTCCAGTCACTATCAATTTGTCCTTCGATCTTGTATTCCAGCACGCGCCCTTCAAAACCGCTCGCTTCGCAGATCTCGGCAGCATCAACAACGATGGGACCTTCCATGTCGACTTCGAACGTCTGCTGGGTGATTCCGTCGGCAGTCGCCCAGTACGTATTTGGATTACCGTCCAGAGCTTTTTCGGCACCATATTCTTGTGTCGCACCCCGAGCGCCGCTTGCGTTGACAGGGCGATACATTGCCACGTCTGAACCAAGCTCTGGATCTTTATCATATCTCAAATCAGGGAGTTTTGTGAGAGTTTTGTCTTCAAGCAGCTCTTTGGTGTTTGAAGCATATCCAAGGTTCTTCAACGCCTGTGGGCCAAGTCGTTCTTCCAACTGTGCCAAGTACAGACTCTGTGGGGCGACATTGTTGCCGAATGATTCAAATGTGCCTTCAGGCAAGAGTGGACTTGTATCAAACAACCGCGCGGTTTGCTGACGTTCTCCCACACAACCGATAGCCCAGTTGTACGAACCCGGAGGCTGTTGAATGATGTACGTTTTTGCGAGGCAGTTCCACGCTACTCCCCATCCCATTGTCCAGCCGTGACCTGAACCTGCGACACCACGGTTCATAAAATCAATGCCCCCATCAGGCACCCTGCAATTATCAAACAATAATCCTGTTGACCAACGTTGGTGCGGTTGAAGCCGGCTGCCGTAGCCGCTGAAGGAGCTGTTGAGCACGACATTGGGACCCGACCGAAGACTGCCCGTCCATACGAAATAGGTATTCCCACCGGATGCTTTGCAGCGATCGATGAGAATTTGGCATCCCTGGATGCTGAAATCCGCTGGTTTGGAGGCGCCTAGATTCGGATAGGTGTGCGTGACGACCACCTGTTGCATCGTAACCCAGCTGCCGGTTATCGCTGTGCTATTCATTGTCTCTTCGCAATAGACCTCCTTCACCCAGCAATCGTCTCCGCCAACCCGAATTGCAGAATAGGGGGCATCTGTGTATTTGATCTCGAGCGGCGGACACTGGATATGGATCTTCTCGATTCCTACCTGCGACAGCGGAACGGAGATATTGGTTTTGTTCACTACCGTGCCGGGAGGATTCAAATACGTTGCGTCAAAGGAATCGGACACAGGGACATCAACGGTTATCGTGTTCCCGTCAATCGTTTTGATCCTTCTTTCGATCTTACCACTTCTTGTTGTAGGCAGAAATGTTTGCGGACTCCCGTCGCGTATCAAATTATCCATCTGCATGAATTTCAGCCAGGCTTCTGTCGTTGGCCGCTGGATAGCGATCTTGTCGCCAACTGCAAACCCTCTGCTGTCCTCAACCGTAAAGGTCTTCGCTCCACTTGGGACATAGAGATCAGCCATTCTCGTTTCGGCAGTATCTTGTTTTGTCCTCGACGAAAATCCTTGGACCCTGGAAGATCTCGAATCTTCTTCGGGCGGTAGCTGGCCCCCCTCTCTCGCGCCAATGACGATGGCACAGTGCTTCTCGCCGACCATCTTGATCGTGGTCCCCTTCGGCCCGCTGCCACTGCCACGCAACACTACACCGCTCGCGGAAATATAGAGAGTGCCTGAGCAAATGAAAACGCCGGGAGCAATCAACACGGCACCTCGGAAGCCATTCACGCGCGGCATTCCAGCCGCTTCATCAATTGCCTTCTGAATCAGCTTCGTGGCATCCTTACCACCTGTTGGCTTCACCGTCCTGACTACAGGAACATCAGGAAACGCGACTCCGCCGCCCATATAGCCCGCGTACGAGAAATCGATGATCTTGTCCCCCCGCGGAGTTGACTTGTAAACCAACTTCCCATCCCGACCCGGATAGACCCACTCACTCACGGTTGCATTTCGATCACCGATTTGTGCGGGTGGCGTCTTGTCAGTACATAGTGGAAGACTAATCAAGAACGATAATAGAATCAGCCCGATTTGTACTGTTGGTATCATATCATCAACATTGTAATGACCTTGTTACCCGAACAAACTCATCGAAAGAGGCCGTCAGCAGTCAGTGAGTTCGTTTTCCATTCCAGAGCGATTCGAATATCATCTTCGGTTTTTGCCGTCAATGCATTCAAATCGACCCGGCCAACACGCCCATAGAGCGCAGGTTTGTATTGGGCTGTGGCGATGGAGGCGTACTGTTTCCAGTGAGTGCAGGCAGCTTTCAGATGAGCGACGGCCGAATCCTTTTTCTGGGGCGCGTTCGCGAGATCAAAGAGTGCAAGATCAACGGCGGCCAGAATTTTTTCGGCGTAATAGTTGCCAAGATGCGCGAACGCTTCAAAGTCACCAAGGGTCAGTCGCAGTTCCTTGTCTCCACCGATCTTTGGGCGCAGTTCGGCCACCAGTTCTAATGTCCTCTTTGCATCATTCCTCAGCGATGCAGCAACATCAAGAGGCGTGATTCCCGAAACCGTTTTCCCCGTCTGGATCAAGTCACGCCACTCCCGGATGTTCAGGATGTTGCTCCCCGGCATACTGGATCCCGCCGCGAAGTGGCGTACGGTATAGAAGCCATTCCGTTTGGGATTGCTGATGCAAGCCTCGGGGAACCACTTTACATCGATGTCCTGCCAGAAAAAGCGGGTGATCCGTGGAATGATCTGCGACGCCGAGGTGTATGCTTCAAACAATCGAGAAGCCGGGACTTGAGCGAACCGCGAACCGAGAATCTTCTTGAAATGCCCGTCGGATATCGTAGGATCGTAACTCAATCTTCCCCAGAGCAGAAAGCTGTACCACTGTTTCTGCATCACGAGCTGCCGTGGAGCTTCTGGTTCCGTGCTAAGGAATTCGCGACCCCACGTGTATCCGTCGGGCCCCATGTAGAATCCCACGATTTTGTCGACGGGAGGGAAATGGTTGATGTACGAGCGGACATACGCCGGATCACCCCAGCGAAAACTGTATATGTCGTCATTGCGGACCGTGAGCCACGTACGAAGACCGGCAGGCAATTTCGGAAGAACTTCTTCGATGAACGGCGGCGCAGGTGAGGAGTACATATGTGCAACGGAGTACTTGTAGCTGAAGTCGAACAGGCTTGGATACTCTTTCCACTCTTTCATGATCGGCTCTATGCTCGTCCAATGGAACCGATGGATCAATCGGAATGCTCTCCCTTGTTGCCTGTTCAGCGCATCCCGCACCCCTTCGCCATAGGTTTTCCAAAGCCACTGTTCATTGGCAGACTCATCCGTGCGATTCTCCATGTTTTCGCCAGCTGTGATACCGATACCGGCGAGGAGAGGATAGCTAAGCACCAATTCACGAACGCTTGCCCTTGTATACGCTATCGTCACCGGATTGTCTTGTTTCTGGGTAATTCCATGCTTCCCTTCCGCTCCCCACGTAAAGACGTTCCACGTGAAGATGTACACTTCAATGCCACGGCTTCGGGCATACCGCATGACCCAGCGCCAGAATTCGATTTTTTCCTCGATGTTGATGTTCTTCACGACTTCGTGGTTCGCGAGCATTTCCTTCCGCACCATATCCTGTCCCCGTGTGGAGAACGAATCGTCGAACGGTACTCTCGTCCTCCAGACATCCTGGAGAGCAACATCAGGGTACTCAGGGACTTTCACCATCGAAGGAAACGGATGTAGATTCCACAGCGTAAGGACATTGTAACGGTCACGGGCCATTTCATCGAGCATCAACCGCCAGAAATCCGGGCTCCAGACCTCCGGAATATTCTGTTGAGCGGCATCGGCGTTATCCGAGTACGTGGGTGTTCGAAGGTCAAGCGGAATATTGAACTTGATGCCCCGGCGCAGAACAGCAGGTCGTGCAACGCGAGCAGATAGCTCACCCAGCGTTCCGAGCTTCACAGCCTCCGCCACATCAAGTCCGCCGTACATTGCTCCGACGCTGTCACCGGCGACGACTCGAATCACGCCAACAGATTCACGTTCAAATCTGTACGCTTGCGGACCGAGTGAAGAATCGATGCGAAACTGAATGTCAGGTGCTGTAATACCGACAAGATGCGCGGCTGCCGACACTTCGCCTTGGGAAAAGGTGATTGGGTTCGAAGTGTCATTTTGAGCGTAGAGAATGGCATGACCAGCCAAGAGTGCACAACACACGGCGATGAACAGAGTTCTTCTCATAGAAATCCTGTGCTCAGATGTTTTGATGCATCACATTGAGTCTAGTCTAGCAGATACTTCTTTATCTCTTCGTCAGTCGCAATGTTGCGGACCGCCTGCATGCCGAGCCGCGTTTCCAATTGTTTGAGGTACAAACTCTTCGGTGTGACGAGTGAATCCGGATATTCGATATATCCATCACCAATGACTGTGGATCCTTTGGTGAATGCAAACGTTTTCTTTGCATGAAATTCAATCCATTGTATCATCTCATCAAAGTCCACCTGAGGAGATCTCAAATAGACATACGGCGTC
>JBGPAN010000263.1:0-6079 GCA_041480785.1 Bacteroidota bacterium
CGCTGTCATCATTTTCGCGGTCGCCGCGTGGATGACAACCGCACGTCGGTGGATCCAGACGACATGCCTGGTCGTCATCGTGTTCTTTTCTCTCTCGCTTATCCTCACGTTTTCGAGGGGGTATTGGCTGGGAACCCTCGTCGGAGTGGTTGTTCTCTTCCTGCTTGGCAAGAGAGAAGAGCGGAAACGGCTTGGCTTCCTCGGCTTGATCGCCGGCGTTGGAGGTGTCGGTGTGATGTTCTTTGTTTTCCGACAGATCTTCTACGATTTGGTGCTTACAATCGTGGCCAGGTTTTTCGCTTCGGCCGTTGCGTTTGAGGATAAGTCGGTGCAGAACCGCGTCGCCGAGTCGAGGGCAGTGTGGGATTTGATCAGCAAGAATCCGATTGCCGGAGCAGGACTGGGCGCAGAGATTTCGTTCCTTCATCTTATGCGGCGGTCGACGCAGCACACGTACTACATTCACAACGCGTATTTGTACCTTTGGTTCAAATTCGGCATCGTTGGTTTAGTGGTCTTTCTGACTTCGTTCGGTGCAAAAATCAGGCAGGGGATTCTGTGGCTCAGGGATGTTGGAGATGAGGTCCAGAGGGCTTCTGTCATGGCTGCGGTGGCCATCCTTGCCGCGATGCTCGAGATTACCATTACATCACCTCAGTTCTATGCCCGCGATTCGATCCTCATCATTGCGATCTGCTGGGCAACGATCGCTTCTTCTGTCACGGTGAGGGGAGAACGAGAGCTCCGGTATTAACAAATCATGGCAGAAAAACAGGGAGACATAGTTCAATCGATTTCGTTCCGGCTTGCGCGCAACTCATTCTACAATCTCGCAACGCAAGTTGTGATGATGGGGCTGGGACTCTGGGCAATTCCAAAAATCGTTCATGGGATCTCGGACGAACGCTTTGGGTTGCTCTCGCTCGTCTGGGCATTTCTTGGATACTTCAGCCTCCTGGACCTCGGTATCAGCAGGGCGGCTACGAAATTCCTGGTGGACTCACTCGCTGAGGGTTCCTCCGAACGGACTCGGTCAATTCTCTCGGCGTCGCTTCAACTCACATTGCTGATCGGGCTGATGATGTCTTTCGCCCTCTGGGCGCTGGCTCCGTTTCTGGTAACATCGGTTTTTTCTGTCGGCGGCTCGCTGCGGCAGGAAGCGCTCACGTCACTCTACTGGACTTCCTTCGCACTCCCTTTTGTCCTGATCTCCGGAGTTGCCAGAGCCGCTCAGATGGCATACCAGCGGTTCGATATCATGAATGTCCTCCAGGGAGCGCTCGGCATCGTTCAGTGGATTGGTTCTGTCGTCGTAGTCCGACTGGGATACGGGCTCGTCGAAATTGTTGCCCTTTCCGTCGTTGCCAGATTGGTTACCACCATTGCCGGACTCCTTCTTCTTCCGTCGATTGGTGCCCCGAAACTGACGATACAATCTGGTTGGAGTGCGCCAACAACGAAGAGACTCTTTGGGTTTGGGGGGTGGGTGACGGTTTCTCAGATTATTGGTCCTCTCTTTCAATACATGGATCGGTTCCTCATCGGATCGCTGCTGACCCTGAGTGCGGTTACCTATTACGCGGTACCGCAAGAGATTCTGAGCAGACTGCTTGTCATTCCGCTCAGTCTTAGCCTCGTGTTGTTCCCGGTCTTGAGCCAAGGAGAGGGATCGATGGGAATGAGTGCAGACCAATCCAAGCTTTACATGCGGTCCATGAAGTATCTGTTCTTCATGATGTTTCCCATTACTCTTATGGGGTTTGCCCTGGCTTCTGACTTTCTGCGATGGTGGGTTGGTCCGGACTTCGCTCAATCCTCGTCCGTCGTCCTACAGATCCTCTCCGTGGGGTTTCTGTTCAACGCTCTTGCCCAGATGCCGGCAACGGCCCTGCAGGCAGCGGGACATCCCAATGTCATGGCGAAATTTCACATGCTCGAAATTCTCCCGACGCTTGGCCTTGCCGCATTGTTGATATCGTTCTTCGGCCTCGTGGGAGCCGCATGCGCATTCACGACCCGCGTGATCATCGATTGTCTGCTGCTTTCCTTCGCAACGCATCGATTGATTCCAGCATCGGAAGATCGCTCAAGAATGTCGTTGTTCCACCCCAGACATCTGGTGAACGATCTGCTTTTCATCTCAATCGTCATACTCCTGTGGATGTTCACCAACGGGATTCTCAAAGCTGGCCTCTTGGCGGTGGTGTTGATTGCATACAGCCTTACGCTCTGGTTTGTTTCGTTCGATGATACAGATCGGGCTTTCTTCCTGAAGCTCCGGACGCGGTTCTTGGGAGGGGCTTCCAAAGGATAACGAACGCATGGTGGATGTCTCGGTCATCATAGTGAGTTACAACACCCGTGCACTCCTTCACGAATGCCTCGCATCTGTCGTCGCTGAAACGAAGGGCGTCCAGTATGAGATTATTGTCGTGGATAATGCGTCAACGGACGGTAGTCGCGAACTGCTTGAACGAGAATTCCCGCATGTGCGTCGGATTCTCAATGAGGACAACAAGGGATTTGCTGCCGCGAACAACCAGGCAATCAAAATCGCTCAGGGTCGATACGTTCTTCTCCTAAACTCCGATACAAAGGTCCTTGACGGGGCTATTCAGAAGACGATGGCGTTCATGGAGAACCACGCAGAGGCCTCGGTTGTCGGATGCAAGTTGCTCAATGCGGATGGAAGCTTGCAGTCGTCATGCATGAGCTTCCCGTCGGCGTGGAACCTGTTCTTGGACAGTTTCTTCCTCTATCTCGTGTTCCCTCGTACTCAGCTCTTTGGAAACTATTACATGACGTGGTTTGACTATGATAGTATGCGGTCGGTCGACGTTGTTAAGGGCGCATTTATGATGTTTCGCCGTGTCGTTTTCGATACGGTCGGATCTTTCGATGAGGCGTATTTCATGTACACCGAAGAGACGGATTTGTGCTTTCGTGTGAAAGCGGCGGGATTTCAGGTCATCTTCTATCCATCGGCATCCATCATTCACTATGGAGGCGGATCGGTGGTAAACACTGATCGTTTCTTTGAGCAGTTCCACACGACGATGCTGTATTTTATCCGAAAGAACTTCACGGGAGCGAACAAGTCGGCGAGCGTTTTTCTGAAAGTAGCGGGAATTGCCGTTCGAGTACCGGTGTATGCTATGGCCGGCCTTCTGACGTTCAACACGGTCTGGTTCAAGAAGTCGCGCGCGTGCGCAAAGGTTCTTGCTAAAGTAGTACGCTGATCCATGAAATCACAATCCCTCAATATTCTGCAGCTTTGCCCGCAGGTTCCGTATCCGCTATCGGATGGAGGGAAGGTTGGCATCTTCAATATCACAAAGCACCTTGCGAAACGCGGCCATCGCGTGACGGTACTTGCTCTTGACCGAACGCCCGATGTTGATGCCAAGCCTTTTGAGAGGTATTGCGAACTGATTCGAGTTCCGCACTCAAACAGGAACTCGATCCCTGCCGCCTTGATGAACCTGCTCTCTGATGAGCCGTACAATATCTCGAAGTACGAATCGCAACCTTACCGACAGGCTCTGTCAGACCTTATGGCGCAGAAGTCATTTGATGTCGTTCATGTTGATCATCTCCACATGGCGCGTTATGGGCTCTTCTGTAAAGAGCAACACAATCTTCCTGTTGTATTGAGGGAACACAATATCGAAAGCGTGATCGTTGAGAGATTTGCGGAAAACGCACACCCCGCCCTCGTCCGATATTGGGCAGAGGCTCAGGCAAAACGCATCCGGGTGTACGAGGGTACTCTCGCTGCTCAGTGTGATGTGTGTTGTGCCATTACAGATGATGACAGGAAAAGGCTTGAGGGACTCGCACCGAAAGCAAGAATTCGGGTGATCCCGGCAGGAGTGGCGGGGGAGTTCTTTGCAGTCGAAACGACGGAGCGTCGATCGCTCATTCCGAGCTCGATCGCAATGTTCGGCAGCTTCGATTGGTTGCCCAACCAAGACGCACTCAAGTGGTTCACCAGGTCCATTCTTCCTAAGATCTTTGCGCTTCAACCGTCTGCGAAGCTGTTCGTCATCGGCAAGGGTGTTCCGGCCGAAGTCCTTTCGCTGCAGAGCGATCGCATCGTGGTGCGGGGCTTTGTACAGGATCTCGCCAAAGAGCTCGGTCAGTACATGGTCACGGTTGTCCCGCTTCGCATAGGAGGAGGGATGCGGTTGAAAATAGTGGAGAGCTTCGCCATGCGTATCCCGGTGGTCTCGACAACGATTGGATGCGAGGGAATTGTCTGTCGTGACGGTGAACATCTTGCCGTGTCAGACACTGAAGACGGGTTTGCCAAACAGGTGGTTCGACTGCTGAATGATGCGAGCGGGAGAGATCGCCTGACGGAGAATGCATTCCGATTGGCACAATCGAGGTATCGGTGGGAGATTGCCGCTGAGGAATTCGAGAAAGTGTATCAGGAGGTGATTCATTTGAACAGAGCGGGCAAACCGGAAGAGGCTGTTGCGTGAAGCCGAGAGTCTTCATATTGTCGGAGCTCTATTTTCCGGACGATAGTGCGACGGGATATGTTCTCAGACATTTGGCGGAAGGGTTGGCTCCCTTCTATGATGTCCATGTCCTTTGCGGTCAATCAGCTCGACATACCTCCACCGGTCGGTCTACGGTCAGGGAAGAGCGGCATGGAGTGACGATCGATCGTTGTGCGACGACATTTTTCGACAAAGACGTCGTCATACTTCGGTTGATCAACCTCGTGACGATCTGCTGCTCAATTCTCCTGAAAGCCCTCTTCAGTCTGAAACAAGGGGACGTTGTCATCGTTGTAACGAACCCGCCACCACTTCCGTACACGGCGCTTCTGGCGGCGCGCATTCGTCGTGCGCGCTGCATGCTGCTTGTCCATGATGTCTATCCGGAAGTACTCGTCGCGACGGGATTGTTGCGTGACAATTCTTTTCTCCTCAGTTCGCTGCGATGGCTCAACAGGCGACTGTACCCGCGGTTTGAACGTGTGGTCGTTCTTGGCCGGGATATGCAGCGGCTCATCGAAAGCCGGTTCATGCCTGAGAACAAGAAAGCAACGATTATCACCAACTGGGCTGATATAGAAACGATTTCGCCGAAGCCGAGGAAAGAAAACGGTCTCCTGAAGCAACTAGGGCTTGAAGATCAGTTCGTAATTCAATACTCTGGTAACATGGGTCGGACGCATGGACTCGAGACCATCCTCGAAGCGGCCGTTCTTCTCCAACAGGAGGGATCGATACACTTCTTGCTCATTGGCTCAGGGGCCAAGCGTCGTGGAGTTGAGACGTACCTGGCGTCGGCGCGATTGAAGAATGTTTCCTTGCTCCCACTACAGCTGAGGCAAGAACTCACGGACACGCTGAACGCCTGTGATGTGGCAATCATATCGTTCATTAATGGCATTGCTGGCATTTCCGTTCCGAGTCGTATGTACAATATCATGGCTGCCGGTAAACCAATTATCGCGGTTGCCGATGATGACTCTGAACTGGCCCTGGTCGTCCGGGAAGAAAGGATTGGTTGGGTCGTGCGACCGGGAGACAAAACAGCTCTGGTTGACGCTATCCGGAATGCAAAGTCTGCGCCGCGGAAACTGAAGGAAATGGGTGAACGGGCCAGAACGGCTGCCTTGAAATACTCGCGTTCTCAAGTCCTTGAATCCTATCGATGTCTTATTGATGCTCTTTTGCGCGACCAGCTTGAGATGAGGTCGAATACCAGAAACAAGGCGCACCATGTCTAGACGGGTTGAGAAAATAGCGATCCTGTTGTCGGACTTCTTTCTGATCAACCTGGCGTATTTCGCATATTACATGTTGCGTGTACGAAGTGGTTGGTTCGTGTATCCGATTGAACCGGATGTCGTCCTGCCGGCAGGAGCCGTCTACCTGTATTGGCTGACATTGTTCGGATTTTTTGGTCTGTACCGATCGTGGTATGCACAGTCCCGTCTCGATGAAATCATCACACTCTTTCGGACAACAGCTGCGGGAGTGCTTGTACTGTTCTTTCTGATTTTCATTGACGACGAATCTACAAATCCGCAACCTGGGACCCGCGTGCTGATTGTCGC
>JBGPAN010000264.1:0-6030 GCA_041480785.1 Bacteroidota bacterium
CACTGTGTCCTTCCCGACGGCCGTCGCTCTGAATTCAATACTCCCATTCTTGTTCATTGTTCCACCGATAACTTTCTCGCCGGCATTCTTGTCGACCGGCAGGCTTTCCCCCGTTACGAGCGATTCATCAACCGAAGTGTACCCGCTGGTGATAATCCCGTCAACCGGTATCTTCTCTCCGGGTCGAACGATAATTGTGTCATGGATAAGGAGTTCAGACACAGGGATATCAGATTCCCCTCCAGTTCTCCGGACCCTCGCTGTTTTCGCCTGCAAATCCAACAACTTTGTAATCGAGTCGGTTGTGCGCTTTTTCGCCCGCGCTTCCAACAGTCTGCCCATGAGGATGAGAGTGGTAATCGTGGCTGCCGTGTCAAAATAGATGCTGTTCGCTGCCGTCGCACTGGGGAGCCAATGTGGAAACAAGACGACGATCGTGCTGAAGCCGTACGCCGTCCCCGTTCCGACGGCGACAAGCGTATTCATGTCGGCTGAGAAATGTCTCGCCAGCTTCCAGGCTGTTGAAAAGAATCGTTTTCCCGGAAGCATGATGACTGTGCTCGTCGCAAGGAACAGAAGCTTGTTCACTTCATCCATCGAGAGGGGAGATGAGCGCATGAACCAATCCGTCATGCTGATCATACTGATGATCATAATCGGGACTGTCAGTGTTGCGCTGAAGAGAAAATCTGCCTTGAGCCTTCGGTAAGCCTTCTCCTGATGTGTGTATTCGTGCAGCGGTGAATCCTTTGCTTACTGAGTCTCGATCCTTGCAGGATCTTCGGGGAGAAGAAGCTTGTATCCTGCGTCCTCGACGGCGAGAGCGAGCTGGTTGAGGTTGGTAACGCTTTGGTCAAACGACATTGTTACGCGCTCAGAGGCGAGATTGACAACGACCGAGTCGACTCCGTCGACGCGTTGCAGGACTTTCTCAACGCGTGCGACGCAGCTCGCGCATGTCATCCCTTCCACCGGAAGCGTCAATGTCTGCAGAGATTTCACCGGGTCGCCCTTCCTTTTGAAAAAGCGTGGGTGCTACGGAACAAGCTTATAGCCGGCTTCTTCGATGGCTTTGGCAATATGCTCCTTGGTGACAACGGTTTCGTCGAACTTGACGACCGCTTTGCCGATCTCAACACTTTCAATGTTCAGACCGTTGATCTTTCCGAGCGCCTTTTTCACATGCATGACGCAATGGCCGCAGCTCATGCCTTGAATAGTGAGTTCCTGTGTTTTCATGCTTCCTCCGTGGGATCAGATGATGGGAATACCATGACTCAATATAAGACCTTGAAGCGCAAAGCGCATTATACTTTACGTCTAGAGAATTACATGATTTTCGTGGTGTGGTGTAAAGAGGGGGGATGCGGGGCTCAGGACACGCGGTCGAGCGGATTTCTCATATTGATGGTCATACGCTTGAACCGTGTGGGGGTCAATCCGGTGATGTGCTTGAATTGATTGGAAAGGTGTTGGACGCTGCGGTATCCGAGCTCATAGGCGATTTCACTGAGTGTCATCTCGCCATATTTCAGAAGCTCTTTTGCTCGCTCAACACGCTGGCGAATGATATATTGTTCGATGGTGACATTCTCTACCGAAGAGAAGAGTGTGCTGAGGTAGTGGTACTCCAAACCCAATTCTTTGCTCAGATATGCCGAGTATTTCAGTTTCCGGTCCCCGGTTTCACGCACAAGTTTGATGATCGCAAGCTTCAATTGTTCAATCGTACGAGCCTTCCGGTCCTTGATGAGCTCGAATCCGTTCTCTTCCAACGTTTTCTTGATCTGATCCATCGGGAGGTCGCGGGAACTGCGGGTGAGAATGACCTCTCCCAGTGTCACGCTGCGGACATCCAGTCCGAGTTCTCTCAACTCTTGCGTCACGACGCGGACACACCGGTCACAAACCATGTTCTTGACATAGAGCGTTATCGTTGTACCGGCATGTGTTGATTTTCGTTTTGGCATCGGGGCTCTTGGTACCCAGTATACAAAAAAGAAAAGCACGGAACAAAATTCCGTGCTTGAGCAACAATCACATGTGAACCGCGACTGTTACCAGCGCCGTGGGGCGTTGCGTACACTGCGGACTGTATCTCGGGCAATGAGGAGTTCCTCATTCGTCGGGATGACAAACAAATTGACCTTGCTGCTTGCCAGGCCCATCTCACCTTCTTTGCCGCCGTAAAGTTTGTCATTGGCGTCGACATCAAGCTCTATTCCCAGCCATTCAAGTCCGGCACAAACACGTCGACGGACTTCAGCGGAATTCTCTCCGATACCTCCGGTAAAGACAATAGCATCCGCGCCTCCCATTTCAGCAAGGTAGGCACCGATGTACTTCTTCACCCGCAGACAGAAGATGTCGACTGCGAGTTTCGCCCGGCGGTCCTGATGTTCGCTTTCCTCAGCCAGAAGATCGCGCATGTCGTTCGTGAGGCCCGACAGTCCGAGCAATCCTGACTGCTTATTCAGCAGCCCGTAAATTTCATTGAGCGACATGGCCTCTTTGTGTGAGAGAAACTCGATGACCGATGGGTCGAGATCGCCACCACGCGTCCCCATAACGAGTCCCTCGAGAGGAGTCAGACCCATGGAAGTGTTCAGCGATGATCCGCTCTTGATGGCGCACGCGGAGCATCCGTTCCCGAGGTGAAGTGTGATGATGTTTGTGCTCTCGACGTCTTTCCCCGTCAGTTGACGATAACGGTAGGCAACATATCGATGCGAGGTCCCATGAAAACCGTATCGGCGGATCTTGTGCCTTCGATACAGTTGATAGGGGATCGCGTACAAATAGGACGTCTCAGGCATCGTGGAATGAAACCCCGTGTCGAAGACCGCAACCTGTGGAACTCCGGGGCCCATAACGTCCTTCGCGGCATTGATGCCCTTGAGGTTGGCAGGATTATGCAGCGGGGCGAGCTCGATACAGTCTTCAATTCCTCGGATGACGGCCTCATCAATGACGACAGACTTTGTGAACTTCTCCGCCCCGTGCACAACTCGGTGACCGACGGCATGAATATCTGCCAGCGAACGTATCCCGGGGACCTGGGATTCGGAGGAGATGATCCAACGGATCACGTAATCGAGGGCAGCTCTGTGGTCGCGCAAGGCGATGGCTGCCTTCATCGCAGGTCGGCCGGTCGCTTGAAACGAAACGAGAGATTGGCCCCCGATGCGTTCCACAAGACCTTTTGCTTTCTGTTGGTCTGCATTCTTCTCGATGATGTCGAGATCGGTTTCGATGATTTGAAATTTGAGCGATGAGCTGCCGCAGTTCAGGACGAGTATATTCATAGGCTTTCAAGGGGACCGTAGAAACCGATCGCCGAAGAGTTGTGTTCGTATGGAGTGAGAAGTGTTTTTGCTTTGCGATTGAACAAATTATCGTGTTCGAAGCTACAAGGAATTCGCGGGAAACTCAAGCTCACTGATTTCACTTTTAGCAATTTTTGAGGTATCTTCTCAACATTGAGACGGATTGCCATGGCCTACGCCATGATTGCAGGTTGTTTTTGAATGTGCGAAATTGAATTGCGGTGATTGTTCGAGAGCGGACTATGAAACGATTTTCACAAAGAGGAATATCTCCATTTCTACGATGGGCCGGGAGCAAGCGGCAGTTATTGCCAGTGCTGTCAGAGTATTGGCTCGATAGTTACGAGCGCTACATTGAACCATTTGCTGGTTCAGCCTGTCTTTTCTTCCATCTTCAGCCAAAGAAGGCCGTGCTGGGAGACATCAACATGGAGCTCATACGAACGTACCGCGAGATCAAGTACAGATTACCAGCCGTGATTGATTCACTTCGCAACATGAAGAATTCCAAAGAATCGTATGAGATGATGAGAGAATTTGATACGAGTAAATGGAGTTCACCTCATCTTGCGGCACGGTTCATTTTCCTGAATAGATTTTGCTTTAATGGTTTGTACCGGACCAATAGCAAGGGAAAATTCAATGTGCCGTACGGAGGTGCAAAATCCGGCAGCGTCCCGTCTCCCGATGCACTTCGCAGTTGTTCCCACGCACTGAAAAATGCCAAGCTGATGCCGGCTGACTTCGAGAGAGTGTTAGAGACCGTTCGACCCGGTGACTTCGTTTACTTGGATCCTCCATTCAGCGTACATTCACGTCGTGTCTTCAAGGAATATGGCGCGTTGGTCTTTAATGAAAACGATGTGAGGCGACTGAGGGGCTGGATGGAAGTTCTTTCGGAAAAGAGAATACCGTTTTTGGTGAGCTATGCTGAATCAGACGAAGCAGATTTTCTCAGAAGAGGATTCAATACCACAAGGGTTTATGTGAGACGCAACATCGCGGGATTTGCAAGGAATCGCTCATTGTCGAGTGAGTTCTTGATATCGTCAAAGATAGACTCGCGAAATGTTCGAGGACCAAAATGAACAATACCGACGCAACTTCTCAAATTCAACCTATTGTGCCAAGCGGCCGATTATTGAAGTTGAAGCCGGACAAGATCAAGCCCAGTAGAAACAATCCGCGTTTACTGTTCGACCCAAACCCTCTCAAGGATCTGAAAGAGAACATCAGAGAGCATGGAGTCTTGGTGCCGATAACAGTGTATCAACTCAAGGGTCAGGACATCTACGAGATATTAGACGGCGCAAGGAGGCATCACTGTGTACTTGAATTGAAAAGAGAAGGTATCGAAATGTCGATACCTGCGAACGTTGTCGACCCACCAAACAAGATTGCCGGGTTGCTGTATATGTTCTCGATCCACAATTTCAGGGAATCATGGGAACTGATGCCAACGGCACTCAGCCTTCAGGTGGTAATGAAGGAGCTTGGTGAAACTGACAATGACAAGTTGTTGAACCTAACTGGCCTTAGCACCCCTCAAATAGAAAGATGTAAGAAGCTCTTAGATTTTGCGAAGAAGTACCAAGAACTATCTCTTGATCCTGATCCGACCCAGAGAATACCAGCAAATTTCTGGATTGAAGCGCACCCTCTTATAGAACTATGTGAGCGAGAGTTGCCCAGCCTACAGAAAAAACTTGGAAGGGACGGGATTATTGACAAACTAGTCGAAAAGTATCGGGCAAAGAAAATCAAGAGCGTGATTCACTTCAGG
Source organism: Bacteroidota bacterium (assembly GCA_041480785.1). Taxonomy (GTDB): domain Bacteria; phylum Bacteroidota; class Ignavibacteria; order UBA10030; family UBA10030; genus UBA9647. The sequence goes on from JBGPAN010000264.1 coordinate 5,110, forward strand.
CGAATTATGGAAGCCTATGAGGTCGCTGAATCAAGGCGCCCGACGGTGCTCAAGAGAATCAAGGAGTACATTGAAAATGTCGATCTAGAAACTAGGGCAGCCTTTGACCAATTCGTTGTCGATACCCGTCGTGTCAAGGGTGCCCTCAAAGCCTGCGAGACATTCATAAGCCAAATAAAGCGATCCAAGCTTGACTACACTGCCGGACGATCCGAGAGAGCCAAGCTAAGAAAGGCACTGAAAGAAGTGAAAGATCTTGCCGAAACCCTCCTATCCAAACTAGAAGGGGGCGACGCGCCTATAGCTGACAACGATGAGGAATAGGCTGAATGTTAGCTAAGAGTTGGGCTTGTAGGCGTGCTGCCTCTAGGTTTCACGATTACGCTCCGCAATCGGTCACCTTTAAGAAAGCAGACACTTGGTTCCGACAATTTGACAAGCGGCATTGGAAATCTCTCTCCGTTCTGCTCAGCAAGATTGTGTATTTCTCGAGAAATGATACAGAAAGAGCACTTGTCACTCTCAACGAAAAACTGCTGGACCGATTGCTCACAGTCGGAATAGGACCGGAAAAGCTTATCTATATGCAAATAGACGCAGCCGGCAGCAGCAGTCCCGCTATGTTGAGTACGCTGAGAGATGCCGCGAGGTTAGAGCGCAGAGGTTGTCATTTACTGGATTCAAATGACCTCCCAAGGATCTTCGATGTAACTAACCAGTTGGAGCAAGGGGCAATTGTCTACGTAGATGACTTCATCGGAACAGGCAAACAGTTTTCGCGTTCGCGGAAACGTGTGTCCGACTATGTTGTCGGCAACTTTTCGGAGTTTTTGATCACGCCTTGCATTTGCGAAGAGGCAGTGGATCGCATTCAAAGTGTAGGTGTTGAACCGATCACCCAGCTCATTCATCTCAAGAGAG
>JBGPAN010000265.1:0-6010 GCA_041480785.1 Bacteroidota bacterium
CCCTGCAGCGACTCCCGCTCGTGCTATCGGGAAAATAAACTCCGGCTGTCCTCCACTTCGTGTCGACTCCCCGCCGGGTAGCTGTATGGAATGAGTCGCATCGAGAACCACCGGGAATCCGGATCGCCGCATGATTGCGAGTGACCGCATGTCCACGACGAGGTTGTGATAGCCAAATGTCGTACCCCGTTCTGTCAGCAGAACGTTCTTGCTCCCCGCCAACACCACCTTTTCGGCGGCAAGTCTCATATCCTCCGGGGCCAGAAATTGCCCCTTCTTGATATTGACGACTTTGCCGGTCTTCCCGGCCGCCTGAAGAAGCTCGGTTTGTCTGCAAAGAAAGGCGGGAATCTGAAGAATATCCACCACCTCGGCCGCCTGCGCGGCCTCCTCGGATGTGTGGATATCTGTCAGGACTGGGACACCGAATCGCTTCCTGACCTCTGCCAGAATCTCAAGCGCTTCGTCAATTCCGATGGAAGAGAATGAACGCACGCTTGTGCGGTTCGCTTTCTTGTATGATGACTTGAAAATCAGGGGTATCCGACGGCGTTCGGCGATGCGAACAACTCGCTCTGCTGTGGAAAGCACCGACTTCCTGCTCTCCACAACGCATGGCCCCGCAATGAGGACAAGGGGATTGCTGCCACCAATTCTTATTTCACCTACCTTGACGACCAACCGTTTCCCTTCGATACGATGCTTTTTTCCGTCTGCTAAAGTGCTCTGAACTTACGAAAAAATGCCACAACAATCAAAAAGCGCGCCAAACGGGCATCCTTGCTTCTCCTCGCTTATTGCCGTATTTTTAGCGCCAGAACAATCCCATCACGTGATGAACATCCGAGCTTACGCAAAAATCAATATTGGGCTGCACGTTCTCGGCAAGCGACCCGACGGTTACCACAACATCGAGACTGTCTTCCGACTGATCGACCTATACGACGAGTTGGAATTTGTACAAGACGACGAGGGAATCGCTTTTAGCTCAAATACACCGCTTCTCGCAAACGACAATACCAATCTCTGCATCAGGGCTGCAAATCTTCTCCGCGACCTCACGGGAATTCACATGGGCGTGGAGATCACACTCAAGAAACGCATCCCTCTCGGCGCCGGTCTGGGTGGCGGGAGCTCCGACGCTGCCGCCGTTCTGAAGGGCCTCACCAAATTGTGGACGCTGGATATTTCGAACGAAGAACTTCAAACCATCAGCTCAACTCTTGGATCCGACGTTCCATTTTTCTTTACGTCTCAGACCGCATACGCCACTGGCAGAGGCGAACGGTTGACACCCTTCACCGTACAGATGCCGTATTGGATTCTTGTCGTTACGCCGGACATCCATGTCTCGACAGCATGGGCTTATTCGAATGTGCGTCTGCAACAATCGCAGAACCGCGCCGACCTGCAAGGGCTTCTGGAAACTGCCATAGACAAACCTGCAATCCTGCGGGCAAACCTCGCGAATGATTTCGAAGAGTGTGTCTTCACGGAATTCGGCGAGATTGCGAAGCTCAAGGAGGCACTCCTCAAGGAAGGCGCTGAAGTTGCTCTGATGAGCGGCAGCGGTTCATCCGTTTTCGGTTTCTTCTCCTCTGAAGCAAAAGCGAAGCACCTCAGATCAGAACTCTCGAGCAGGCACTTTGTGTCGATGACTGAGCCGCAGTTCAAACCCGAGATCAATTAGCCTCCGCCTGAGCCAGTGGCAATCCGAAGAACCAGCAAACACGCTATACCACCACAGAGCCTGCTGGAACTTGCCCTGCTTGCTGTCTTTGCCCTCTCAAGTGGCATTGCTCAGGGAGTTGCCACGCCCGACTCATTGAATGCACTTCAGCCTGATTCATTGCGTGCTCCTCGCTACAGAAGTCGGTTCATCCCTTTCATCGGCAGTTTGGAACGCGTCGCCGATTCGACGAGCATACTCCACTCGACACAGTTCATCCAGTCTGACGCGACGTCTATCGCCGATCTTCTCTGGAGAGTGCCGGGAGTTTTCATTCGAGATCTCGGTCAACCCGGACAAGCATCTCAGTTGAATATGGAAGGGCTCAACGATCGGGCAACCGCCCTTCTCCTCGATGGACACCCGCTGCGAGACCCAATCACAGGTGGCTACAATCTCTATGACATCCCCATCGAATACCTCGATGACATGGAAGTGGAGAACAGCTCTGCGTCGCTCTTTGCAGCCCCCAACTCTGCCGGAGGGACCATCAATCTCGTCTCACATCAATACGACAATAATCGCCCGATGACGAAACTGCGTTTTCTTCAGGGGCCATTTGGGCACCTTCTGACTGACGGACTCTTTGCCCAGAATATCAGCCGAGGCATGAATGCGATGTTTGGGTTTCAGAGATTGGTGACTGACGGAAGGTTCCAGAATTCACAGTATGATTCATGGAATTTCCGCGCCAGGCTGCGGTACAATATCACCGAAAGAATAAACGTGTGGGTGAATGATTTCTACAACAAATCGACGACCGGACTTAATGGTGGGATTGATCCTCTGAATAGCCCGACATTGTTCGATGAACTGACGGCAGTTGTTCGCGATTCAACGACGGTTCAGACCGTTTCCAGACATGATTTCACGTTCGGCCTTGTCGGGAAACTCCTGCCGGACAGTACATCCAGGTCCAATTTGCTGGCGTACTATTCAATTATCGACAGGGAGTACTCGACCGGTGCCACGCAGTACACTCTTCCGACCATCAGCGACATCCAGAGCTCTTCGGTGTGGGGAACCAAACTCGAGCAACAGATCGACCTCTCTCTTCTCGACATCGAAGTTGGGGGTGAGTATGAACGGAGGATCATTCAGAAAGGGTACTTCCTCAAGAGCATTGAAGAGACCTACACTGGCGCAAAGGGTCGAGCAATCATTCGGCCGTTTGAAGGGCTGACGGCGGAAGGCTCGGTGAGATATGAGAATCTCCGAAGTGACGATGCCCTTTCATGGAGCATGAGAGTGCAGGCGGAAGTCACTGATTGGCTTACCGTCTGGGGAGGGATATCCAGAAGTTTCCGATATCCGACGATTCAGGAGCTATACTGGGCCGATTCTAGTCTTGTCCGTGTGAGCTCGCCCGGTAAGGAGACCCACACTGTGTCGGAACTTGGTTTCCGGATGAAGACAGGCCCGCTGGGCGTTTCGCTACAAGGATTCAAGAGGAGAATCGACAACGCCGTTGTTCTCACACAAGACGGAATTCTCAACGCAGCTTCAAGTCAGTTTGTCATGTTCTTCCCTCAAGTCGACGTCCTAGGGGCCGCCGCTGATCTTTCCATTCGACTATGGCGAATCACTCTGGCGGGAAATCTCACATATACCGACTATCGACAACAAGAACACTCCACTCAGCCCTTTCCCCGATTTGCATCATACAGCGAGTTCTCGTATCGCGACACCTTTGGGGACAACGTCGTAGACCTGAAGGTGGCGATCAGACTGAAAGCCATCAGCCACCATTATGGCCTCCAGTTCATTCCCCAACAGCTTTCCTACGCGCAACAGACTTCTACTCTCACGGCCGGATTTTCCTCCGTCGATTTCTACACTGTGGCGAAAATCGGCGACGCTCACGTAATGTTCGTATGGGAGAATCCTCTCAACGTCAATACTATGATGGTACCGTACTATCCCCTGCTAGGCAGAAACATCAAACTCGGCGTCAATTGGGTGTTCACCGATTGATCCCCACTGAAGAGGGAGATATGAGAAAGGTAGTTTCCGTGTTCGGCAGTTCAAGGCCGAGGGAAGGTGATCCAGAGTACGTCGAAGCCCGCGAGGTTGGCAAAGCCCTCGCTCTTGAGGGATTTGTTGTCTGCAACGGAGGATACCGCGGAATCATGGAAGCTTCGGCGCGCGGGGCAAAAGAAGTTGGGGGGGAAACAATCGGCGTCACTGTGGAAACATTTGCCAGGACCGCGAATCGATGGATCGACCGTGAAATCAGGAAGGCAACTCTCCCTGAACGCATAGCCGTACTTGTGGATTCAGCAGATGGCTACGTTATTCTGAAGGGCGGGACAGGAACGCTGCTTGAGCTGGCGTACGTCTGGGAGTTCATCAACAAGAAGTTTATCGAAGAGAAACCCATCGTCATCGTCGGAGATTTCTGGACGAGGGTCGTTGAGACACTGAAAGACGAGCTTCTGTGGGAAGGGCTTGGGGATTGCACGAAGATCATCCGGCGAGTTGATTCGCCTCAGGAATGCGCTGCACTGCTGAAACAGAAGTTGATGTAAGGATACTTACCGTAGCGTTTTGCGCGCCACAACCCTCTCCATCAGATCGATCATTTTGTTCGCAGAGTCATCCCAGTTGAAGGAACGCGCCCAGAGGATCGCCTCACTCCGCAGCCGGCGGCGGAGATTCTCGTCACGCAACATCAGGAGAAGCTTCTCAGCGAGTTGCTCGATGTTGCCATACTCAAAGAGCAGTCCGGTCTTGCCATCGACCACAGAGTCCCGCAGACCTGGAACATCACTCGCAACGACAGGAACCCCGCACGAGTTTGCTTCAATAACAGTGAGTCCCCATCCTTCTTTTGCTGAACAATTCGCCAGAACGCTCATCTGATGAAGCCGCCAGACAGTATCCTGCTGACTGAGGTATCCAAGGAACTGAACGCTGTCCGCAATCCCGAGGTCCCGGCTGAGTTTCTCCAACTCCGGACGATGGGTGCCATCCCCCACAATCTGCAGCTGCACTTCAGGAATTTCCTGTCGAACGATCTGGAGCGCCTTGAGGAGGTGATCGGTGCTTTTGTATTTCTTCAGTCGACCGAGGTGCCCAATGATCGGGCGAACTGGCTTCGAATACTCTGCCGTGGTATAGTTGCTGTGGTTGACGGCATTGGGAACGATGAAGATGTTGTCGGCCGGAAAGCCAAAGCTGATCAACTCTTGCCGTGTGCTCTCTGAGACGACGGCCATCGGGACATTCCGATAGACCCTTGTGGCTAGTTTTTCGGCAAGTGAAACATACAGCCCCGGCAAGAGGGCAACTTCACGGTACACCGCTGGGCCAAAAAGGTGGTGCAAGATTCCGATGAGGGGTTTTTCAACAAACCATGGTGTGTAGAACGGGATCTTGTTGATGTCATCGATCACAACATCAAAACTCTGGTGGCGGAAGTCTGACCGATAGCGGCCCCGCACGTAGTAGTTGAAGAAATTCCGCGAGCCTTCACGGATAACACGAATGCCGTCGATTTCATCCCTTTTTGAAGCTCCCGGGTAATGGCAGCAAAAAAGCGTCACCTCGTGTCCCTGAGCGGCGATGCGCTTGAAAATCTCGTGCATATGGACTTCAGCACCACCCGCGAGCGGATTGTTGATATCCTGCCAATTGAGAAGAAGAATCTTCACGCCGGTACTCCTTGTTGCTTCTTCCCGATGACGCCGATCGAGATGCCCGTGTACAGCGGCAGAGTCGTCTCAAGCAACGATTGACGAATGTTCATGCGGAGGGTGGTGACAGATTTGATCGGCCGAGGGTTCAAAGGGAGTATCACGCCCGTTTTCTTCAAAACTTCACGGAAGGTGCGGTACAAGAGACTCGGGTACATCCATTCCCCGTAAGCATGGACCGGTAAGAGTCCAAGAGATCGCAACAGCGATGTAAGCTCTGGCGTCGAAAAGGAGCGCTCCCAACCCGCAAACCACTTGTCGATCGCAATCAGAACATGCTTGACAAGAGTATAGAGGTGATAGCGCTGCGGCACATCAACCAAGAGATACCCTCCCTGCTTCAGGACGCGGATATTCTCCTTGAGAAGTGCCAGAGCTTGCGGATGCCGGAAATGCTCCAGAAGTCCCTGATGAAAAACAACATCAAATGTCTCGTCCCGAAAAGGCAACTGAAAAGTGTCTCCCCCGACAATATTGGGTTGCACATGGAGTTCTTCCGACAAGTCTTTCAGGATCTGCAGGGAATTCACGGAATAGTCGAGCTGGACGACCTTTGCACCATATTCGATCAAAGGGAAACTATCCC
>JBGPAN010000266.1:0-6009 GCA_041480785.1 Bacteroidota bacterium
CCTTTCATTGGAATCTTTGATACCGCGCGATATCCTCCGCCCGGGCCCAACAGAGTAGTGATCGATAGAAAACGAAGTAGTGAGCTCCTGTCGGAGGAACCATTTACCGCGCGGCCTATTTCGATTGAGCCAATTCTTTGATCAACGAGATCATCGCCAAGCGATATTCGGCAAAATCATCTGACGGCTTCCAGTTCTTGCTCTCCAGATATCTGCGTACAAGCTTCGGGTGGCTGATTTCAGTCGGACTCCCTTCGAAAATATTCGTCAACAGTGTTCCCGTGACACCCCTGGGCTCGACCGACACTCTGGGATCGATGTGGCCCCGCAACGGCGTCAAATGCAAAAGGTGATCAATAAGAACGGCAAGATCAGGCGTTTCAGCGTATGGGATCGTCTCCCCTTTTTTGATCCCGGGGCCATAGAAATTCATGTAGGGCATCCACGAAGATATAACCGAGGCGGGGTGATCACTTTGGTTCGTCATTCCCATTCCGTGATCCGATGAGACGATGACGTAAGTGCTGTCCCAAACGCCTTCACCCCTCAAGGCTTGAACGAGCTTGCCCAAGAGTCGATCAACAGAGAGAAGGTAACGCTGGTATTTCGAATCAGGCTTCGTTTTTTCGTCCGGACCGGTCCAGTTTCTGCGGGTCTCTTGCACGTGCAGAGACAACAACCGTACTTTGTCTCGCCTCAGATGATCAATAGCAAAATCCACAGCAATCGAATCGGTGTTACTGACAGCATAACAAAAATCAGCTGTATTGAACACGCTGTAATTGTCAGCGCTACCGGAAAAAACGGATTTCACGTTTGCCCTTCTCGCCGCAAGAAAAACATCATCCATTTCTCTGGACTCAAAAACGTGCGTTCCGGTATGCATGGCAACATTCGGTGGCGCTGCGGTTCCCCATGGCATCGAGTTGTCTGGGAGATACAAACGCCCTGAAGGACTTGAACAGTATGCCTCCTCTACCCAGACCCCATTCTCAAAAAAGAATTTCATGTTGACCGCACCATGAGCCATCGCGACCTTGGCGGCATCACTCTGCAACCCGTCAACAATGAACATCAGAACGGTGCGCTTGGGTGTGGATGCATAATCCTGAAATGGTGCGACAAGGAAGAGACCGATCATTCCCAGCATAACGCAGTTGCTGCACAATCTCCTTGTAGGACGTCGCGCAGACAACGACTTTTTTGCGACTGATTCCCCTCTTGTTTCCTCAAGTGGAAGCATCTTAGTCAACTTCTTTTGATTTCAGATCCATTTGTTTCGCGTACAGTCTTGGATTTTTTGTGATGATGCGGATATTCTTGAAATGAATCAGGAGATCTTCGCCTTGTCTATCTGGCTTAAGTGCGTGAATTTTCAACGCGATATATCCTTCTTTGTACTTCTTGCTGACAAGATTCGTCGATGGTAGATCATTGAGCCAGACTTTGATGTTATTTCCGATCGCCTCGATGCGAAACGTATTCCAGTCACCAAGATTGAAAGCTTTTCGAGCTGGTTCGTTTTCTGATAAATCATACATCCATTTCCAGCTGCCACCAAAATCATCGAACACTCCACCTGTCCAGCTTCGGGCAGATTGATCAATTTTCACCTGATAGCCATACAGCCGTACCTTTGCAGTATCTGGAAGAGCGTCGATGCACCGTACCAACACTCCGGCGCTGTAGCCAGGCGCATCAAGTTTGAAGTCTATCTCGAGAATGAAGTCAGAGTATTTTTTCATACTGGTGACGAACGTGTGTTCAGGAGTATCCTTCGTTCTATGACAGAGGATTTCTCCGTCTTTCACATACGCAACTCCTTTGCTTCCTACCATCTTCCAGCCAGTGAGATCCTTCCCATTGAAAAGTGATTCCCAGGGAATTTTCTTCTCTTGTGCGGACGATGAAACTACCATCAACAGACTCATTGTCAGCAACAGTGCTCCATGCTTGAGGCACCTCATAACATATCTCCTATGTTATTGGTTTCGGCCGCCCTATCGCGCACCCGTCTTCACGATTACGTAGGGCTGTTCTTTGGCCAGGTCAGGCCAGTTGATTCCATTGCTTGCGGAATCTATCGCCTCTATGAAATACATGAAATCCCAGCTTGATGAAACGGCCATTCCGGGAATGGTCGCGGAGTAGATGCCGCGGTCTCCGGTCGATTTCATCTCGACCGACTCGTAGTCTTCAAATTGTGTTACATGACGATACCGCAGAGTCACCGATTGAATAGGGGAAGCGTCGGTCACCTTCGCCCGAATGACCAACGCCTGCCCGGGCTTCGGCGAGGCGATTCGTTCATGTTCAATCGTTGGCGGCGTCCGATCTCGATCGCCCTTCGGCTGAAACTCCGCCGCCTCTCCGGATACCTTGCCGAATCCAGCACACTGCGATCCGAGCTCCTGAAGGTCTTTTTCCAGAGCCGGGAGTTCGTCCCGCCAGTGACCGCAGAGGTTATTCACGCGAGCTCCCATCATGAGGTCGAAAGCGTAATGATCTCCTGCCACTGAAATCAACTCTCGCCAGGCGGCGACTGCCAATTTCTCCCCCTTTGTCGCGGCGATCAGTTCTTCCGGTCGCTGCGTCAGCTTGAAGATGTTGTAGTGCACTGCCGCCGTTGCACGGCACGCATGAAACCGCGCAAGCTGTGCAAGGATCCTCAGATCAGTCATGGTGGATTCAAACTCTTGACTCCTTTTATCACCGACGCTGCTTTCCGCTTTGGCCACAGCTTCAAGGATCGCGTCAGCGGTCTCGTCAAACCAGCGACTTGTCACAGACGGTGTGCGTTTCGCAGTAGCAGCACCCGTCACAATGCGCTTCGCTGCATCCTGAAAATTCTCGAACTGCTCAATGTCGCTCCCCTCGTTGCCAGCATATTGCGCAAGAGTGGAACCGAGCGTTTGCCGTTCGGCCCAACCGATAGTCGTTGGGAACAGACGGTAAGGATAGACCGAAGCGACGATCATCGGAAGAACTTGCGAGGCACGATGGAGACCAGACTCGACAGAGGAGCCGGCAGTGCCGAACCGACGCTCGAATTCGTTCTGCCAAACGTCAGCCGGGGTGTGCGGATTGTAGCCGATGCGACCCCAGACCTGATAGAAGTGCCAGTAACGCTCGAACTCGTACTCATAGTATCGATACTTGTCTGGCATGAGCTTGAAGGGTGGCTTGTCCGGATGCTGAGCCTCCATTTTTGTTGCGAGCGGTTCTTGAATCTCCCAGTTGGGACTGTCATAGAGTTTGGTTGACTCGGAGAAACGCCGCACGTACTCAGGATCCGCCCACAAAAGAATACGAGTGGTGCCTCCATTCCAGAGTCGCCATGACATCTGGTAGCGCTGTGGATAGCGAAGGAAATCCGCGTACCCGTGCCGGCGGTTTTGCTGATCCTTCAGATTGATATGCGACGGGTGATAGGGCAGTCCCATCTGCTCCATCCAGTACTTCGTCTCAATCCGCAGGTTGATTCCCAAATCCAATGCGGCAGCGATCACGCTGTCGGGCGTTCCCTTTCCTCGCAACTCGAGCGCCATTCCGGGCTTCTGGTGCTGTATGTGACGGAAGACCTGGCGCCAAAATTCTACAATTTCTTCCCGCTTCAGTCCTGATTCCTCATGTACGCGAAACTGCAGACCATCGACAGCCGGCACCCTGACGAGCAGCTCTTTGAGCGAAGCAAGGGTATACGCCGAGAGATTCTCAGCGGTAACTCCTTCCACGCTGCTCGGAATCGGCTTGTCTTTGTAGTCGTCAAGCCATTCCGCCTTGCCAGACTGGACGCCACCCCGATAGATGTGGTCCCAAATGCCCAAGCTAACGGCGATGCCGCGATCATGGCCAAGTTCGATGATCCGATTGAGCGCAGCGAGATTCTTTTGCTGCTGGTCACGGGTGAGTCCGACCATGTGGACTCCTTCATAACCGGGTGTGTCAAAGAAGTAGGGGTAGGGTGGCGCAAGAAACCCGCCGTTTTCATAACCAAGGACAATATGGAAGCGATTGAATCGATCGGTTGCAAGGAGGTCGAAATATCGGCTCCAGTATCGCTCGTCATAGAAACGGCTTTCCCAATATGCGCGGTTCATGACATAGACGCTCAGCGCGCGATCGTGAATAGTCGGATCTTCGGCAGATTCCCGAATAGCGTCGAATACAGTGGCAGGGTTTGAGGTCCAACCGATGCGTTGCACCGCGTCAAGGATTGCATACATGAGCCCGCGGTCATCAGCGCCGCAAAGAACCACCGTTGGTTTGCCGCCGACGTTGAGCCTCTTGACGACGAGCGCCTCCGGGGCCGATGGCAAAGGCACATTAGCCTGCCGCAGAGTGCGGGCGGCCACTCCGTTCGCCTTTGTTGTGCCAACGATAATGACTTCATCGCCTGTCGCACCTTCGAGGGCTGCGATTGTCCTCATCGTGCGCCCCGCGGCTTGAAGAGTTCGGTTCAGCTCTTGCAGGGCATGTTGAACCGGGCGGCCAGGTGTTGGGTCAGCGACAACCGAGACGTCGCGAGCACGGTCAGCAGCAATCAGAGAAGATGTGCATAACAAGATAATCGACAATAACAGATTGAGTTTTCCCATTTAGTTTCCTCGAATGCTCACAAGCTCAATCCCTTTTTCCTGTCCGAGATTGCGCGAATATTTTCTGTCCACAGCATTGTTCCAATGTTCATGAACACCCAGACTCCGGATTACAGAACCGTCGTGTTCAGGATCGTACTTGGCCCCCGAAGGTGAATTTGGTGCCAGCGCGGCCTCATGCATATAGCTGTCCACATTGCCGTTGAAGCTGGGATTGTCTTTCGTGAGGTTCGGTTCGCTCACGATAAAGTCATAGCCAACGGACTCAAGCGCAATGGGATCCTGAGACATCAGGATGCTTGAGAACCAGTGGTTGTTCATCGTAGACCACCGGACGACTTCAAGGCTTTGATTCTTGGAGGTGTAGAGTCCATCGAGGAGATAGAGGAATGTCTTGTCATAGATCATCTTGTGTCCAAGCAACACCGGGTGAGAATGCCGTTCGCCGTGTTTGTTGGGAGTGGGATAACCCCACAATGCAAATGCGTGAAGAGAGTCAGGCTTGAAAATTGCCCGGTTAATATCGTAGACGGCCCCAAACAAATTCTTCGACGATAACGTTACACCAAACACGCGATGCGGTCTGACCTGCGCGAGGTTGATGATGTACGATGCTTCAGTGAAGGACTTTGGCAGATAGAACTTCATCGTTGTGTTGGTGGGCAGGTCGAAATAGATTGGGTTCGTCGTATCAGGAACCGCCATGACCCGTTGAGGTTCTTTTCTCTCAACTCTTTCTTCGAAGGTTATCTGCTGATACTCCGATCCGGGATTGGAACGGATCTTATCATAAATGGGCTTGCCAATGATTCTGGATGGATCTGTGATGGTGATATTTGCGCCCCGGACGCCAGCCTGTTCGATCAGCTGCTTTACCAGTGCATAGACAAAATGCGGAGTGGGGTATCCCTTATTCGTCCACTCTACTTCGGGTTTGCTGTCAGCATTGCAGTTTATCTTAATAACGATCTTCTCATTGTTTTGATAGCCATGATTCCCTCTCTGATGCGCCTTGTTGTGAGATTTGAACAGCATCTCCCACGCTTGAGCATCCGTCTTGGCTTCCGTCAGCTTTTGAAGCGTCGTCGAAAGCATCTCCTCAACGACCTTCTTGTTTGTGTTGTTTTCCTGCCACCAGAACCCACTTTTTTCATCCCAGGGGGTTGATTGAAAGTCCTGCGTCCATACAACTCTGCCAGGGTGGATCCCCTTTGCAGTTCCCATGGGCTTGTTCGTCCCCTCGACCGGTGTCAGCACCTGCACAATCTTGTCATCCGCAAGTCCACGCCCGTTCTTTGTCTCGACGATTGCGAATGTAAGGCAGCACATGAAGAAGAGAACAGCCACGACGACACTGTGTTGCCGTAGTCTTCTGTAGACGGAGAGAGATGCAAGGGCAGTAACAATCCAG
>JBGPAN010000267.1:0-5985 GCA_041480785.1 Bacteroidota bacterium
CTCGACTCGTCCCGACAAATCCTTCGACTCGCGGAGTTTACCCCGCTGAAAGCGGGGCTCGCTCAGGACGTCGGGACTCGCTCGGGGTGTACTGACTTCTGACTCCTGTCTTCTGTCTTCTGACTCCTGTCTCCTGCCTTCTGACTCCTGTCTTCTGACTCCTGTCTTCTGTCTCCTGACTCCTGGCTTCTGATTTCTCTCAAGACCCATCCTTGAAAATCCGGTTGACATCACCGATAATTCAAGGTAACTTCAGACGTGCTCAATAGACCAGAAGAAATCGAGACCCTCAGATTGCTCCTGCGCCGCTATCCGGTTGTAGGTCTCATTGGTGCCCGACAGGTAGGAAAAACAACTCTGGCGCGGATGTTGGAGCGGGAAAACACCCGCTCATCAACATACTTCGACCTTGAAAACCCGGAAGATCAGGCACGCATGGCAGATCCTATGCTGGCACTGAGAAATCTCCGGGGCCTGATCATTATCGATGAGATTCAACTCAAACCGGAGATCTTTCCGGTGCTCCGTGTTCTTGCCGACCGTCCTCGTTCCGGAGCGAAATTCCTGATTCTCGGAAGCGCCTCGCCGGACCTGATCCAGCGCTCGGCAGAATCGTTGGCGGGTCGCATTGCCTACCACGAGTTGCAGGGATTCTCACTTCGTGAAGTGGGCATTCGTAACTATGAAAAGTTGTGGGTTCGGGGTGGATTTCCGCAATCGTATCTTGCCTCGACAAACGCCGCAAGCATGGATTGGCGCTTACGGTTCATCAAAACGTTCCTCGAACGCGACCTCCCCCAGCTTGGCGTACTCATTCGCTCGACCACGCTACGGCGCTTCTGGTCAATGCTCGCGCACTACCACGGACAAGTCTGGAATTCATCAGAGTTTGCGAGATCGTTCGGAGTCGCCGATACTACTGTGAGAAACTATCTGGATCTGCTCTCGAGCGCGCTCGTCGTCCGCCAGCTCGCTCCATGGAGTGAAAACATCTCGAAGCGCCAGGTCAAGTCCCCGAAGGTCTACATCGCCGACAGTGGCCTTCTGCACGGCTTGCTCAACCTTCCGTCGATGAACGATATTCACGCACATCCTAAGCTCGGGGCGTCATGGGAAGGATTCCTGGTCGGGCAAATTACCCGCAGCCTGGGAGCGCGTCCCGAAGAGTGTTTCTTCTGGGCCACTCATGCCGGAGCCGAGCTCGACCTCCTCGTGGTTCGGGGCCGTCAGAGGATCGGGTTTGAGATGAAACGCACCGTTGCACCGCAGCTCACGCGATCCATGAGAAGTGCGATTGTCGACCTGAAATTGAAGAAGTTGTTCGTTATTCACGCCGGGAACGATTTGTTTCCACTGGCTCATGGCGTCACAGCACTACCGTTTGATAGAATCCTGACAGACATCGAAGCACTATGATTGAATACAGTAGACGACGTACAGAAGACAGAATCTGTTGTGAACCGTGAATCGTGAATCGTCAACTGTTCACTCTTCACTGTTTGCTTTTTGCGCTTGACTTCTGTATTCTGTCTCCTGAATTCTGGCTCCTGACTCCTGACTCCTGTCTTCTGACTTCTCAAATTGCTCCAACACCGTCCTCATGATCTCTGAACAAAACATACTCGTCCTGATCCCAGCCGCCAATGAGGAAGAACGGGTAGGGGACGTTATCAAAGGTGTCCGGAAGTATGTCCCCGGTGCGAAAATCCTGGTCGTCGACGATGGATCCGGAGACGGGACGGCTAGGGTGAGCAGGGAAGCCGGTGCGTGTGTCGTAAGCCATCCGTTCAACATGGGCGTTGGCACGGCTCTTCAGACCGGATACAAATACGCTGTCCAGAATCGATTCCGGTATGTCATACAACTCGATGGAGATGGACAGCACCCGCCATCCTTTCTGCCCGCGTTCATTGCGAAATTGAAGGAGACGGAAGCGGACCTGATTATTGGTTCACGGTTTCTTCAGGGTCGCAACCACGACATCCCTTTCGCCCGAGGCGCAGGGAACGCCCTCTTCGCGAAGCTCGTAACGCTCCTGATTCGCGAGAAGCTCACCGACCCCACGTCGGGTTACCGGGCTCTGAAGTCCACTGCCCTGCAGTTCTGCATCCAAGACACCTACGGATTTGATTACCCCGATGCCGATTTCCTGCTCACGTTGCACCGGTCGGGATATCGCATCGAGGAAATCCCGATCGACGTATTGCCGCGAAGGGGAGGGCATTCGCAGCACGGCGGATTGAAACCTGTCTATTATACTATCAAGATGTTCCTTTCGATCTTCATCATCCTGCTGAGAAAGAAAAGCGTCCAAAAGACTCCGTAAGGAATGAGCCATGCCTCCACGTCTGAAAGTATTCGTCGTCCTTATTGGCCTTGCGATTTTTCTGGGCATCATCGAGCTTGTCCGCAAGCGGAAGCTTCGTGAAGAATACTCCTTTATATGGTTGATGACAGGTTTCGTCTTTGTTCTGCTGGCAGTGGAAAGTGATCTCCTCACGTTCTTCTCCGATCTTGCAGGGATCGCTTTGCCCGTGAACACGCTGTTCTTCCTTGCACTCATATTCATGATGTTGTTGTGTCTGTATTTTTCGCTCCGGATCTCTGCGCTCACGACACAGGTGAAAAACCTCGCGCAGCAGCTCGCCCTGCTCCAGAGCAAAACCGATTCGCACACTTCGAACGCCGCGAACTGAGTGACAAAAAAGCACCATCCCAAAAAAGAAGAACGGCAGCGGAACGCCACCGGGTGGCAACTGGAAATACCGTCATGGGCTTCATGGTTCGCAATCTGTGCGCTCGGAATTGCCGCCTACTCTAACACCTTCCTCAGTTCGTTTCACTTCGATGACAAGACCTCGATCGTCGAAAATCCCGCCATCAGAGATCCCAGCAGCCTCAGGGACATTTTCTACTATTCTGCGACACGATTCATTACATACTTCTCGTTTGCCCTAAACTACCGTCTGGGGGGACTTGACGTCCTTGGCTACCATCTGGTGAACCTCGTCATTCACCTCGCCGCGGCCCTGATGGTTTGGCTTCTTGCCCGACAGGTCTTGCGGTCGCCAGCACTCGGGGGGACGCATTCTGCGAAACAGTCATCGATTCTCCCGCTCTTCGCTGCTTTGATTTTTGTGCTTCATCCGGTCCAGACACAGGCCGTCACTTACGTCGCTCAGCGAGCTGCATCGCTTGCGACCCTCTTCTATCTTCTCTCGCTCTATCTCTATGGGCACGCAAGAACTTCGCAGTTCGGGGACAAAGGCAAGACCACGACTGCCGGATTGTTCCTGGGGGCTCTCGTTACCGGACTACTTGGCGTATTCTCGAAAGAGACGGCACTCACACTGCCATTCGCAATCATCCTCTATGAAGTTCTCTTCTATCGTGAAGAAGAGAAAACGAGGTGGGGGTTCATCGTAGCTATCGTAGTCGCGGTGGCCGCCATACCGCTGTTCCTGATCTCGAAGGGTATCGTCGCATCGGCAGTCGAGGGGGCGATTCCGCGAGCAGAATACATGCTTACGCAGCCCAGCGTCTGGCTCACCTACCTCGGACTTTTCGTCCTTCCCGTCGGCCAGAACCTGGACTACGATTTCGCGATCTCCCGGTCCTTCTTCGAGCTACCAACGCTGCTGAGCGTCGCCGCTCTGGTGCTCATCGCGTTCATAGGATTCAAGCTCTTCCGGACCAGGCGCGTTCTGTCGTTCGGTATCTTCTGGTTCTTTCTGACGCTCCTGCCGGAGTCCAGCATTCTCCCTTTGCCCGACGTGATCTACGAGCATCGTCTGTATCTCCCGATGGTGGGGTTGTCGGTTTTCAGTGCGTTCCTGATCTACGAACTGACGAAGAGATGGAAGCCGACCGCGGTTTTGACATTGCTGGTCGCAATTGTCGGATCGCTTGGGCTGGCAACATATGAGAGGAACAAAGTGTGGCTGGACGAAATAACCCTCTGGTCCGACGTCGTCAAAAAGTCACCGAAGAAGGCGAGAGGGTATGTGAACCTTGGTCGGGCATACTCTGACCGTGGGCAACTGACTCTGGCGAATGACATTCTTGCGCGGGCGCAGGCAATCGATCCATCCCGTGTCGACGTGTACGGCAGCAGGGCGGATGTCCTTGTCCGCCAGGGACAGCCGGATGCTGCGATCGAGGAGTGCAATCGATTGCTCGCGGTGGGGGGCGGACACACCCGTCAAATGGCCAGAATTTACTACTATCGTGGGACCACGTATTTGATGAAGAACCGGCTTGATAGCGCTCTCGCAGATTTCAATACTTCCATTTCTCTCGATCCCAACTATCCGGCGACATACTTCAGTCGCGGGTTGCTCCAAAGTCGGCTCGGTGATTCTCAGAAAGCAATCGAGGATTATTCACGATCTCTCACATTGGATTCGCACTACGCCAGAGCGCTCAACAACAGGGGGGTCATCTACAAGGATCGTGGGCAGTTAGACAAAGCGCTGGCGGATTTCGAAAATGCGATCAGGGCTCAGGCTGATTTCGCGCAACCGTATTTCAATCGGGGACTGGTGATGAGCATGCGTGGACAATTTGACCAGGCGATCAGCGATCTTTCCACGTTCATCAATCTCTCGCCAAAGAACAGTGAAGGCTACTACAACAGGGGAGTCGTCTACAATCGAATGAAGCAGTACGACAGAGCGATCTCGGATTTCAATAGGGCTCTGTCGTTCAATCCTATCTTTGGTCCCGTCTTCTTGGACCGGGCACGAGCGCTTCTCGCCACGCGGCAATTTGCCGCAGCGGATGCCGACCTGAAGCGTGCGAGAGCCCTCGGCGTTCAAGTGGACCCGGAGTTGGTGAACGCTGTGAAGAAGGGGATGTGATCGGGAGAAGGTCGCCGCGCTTCTCACTTCATCATTCAGACTTGGGAGTTCATCATTCCCGCCCGCCTGACCGCTGGCGGTCGCCAGCCCGCCATCATCGCACTATGATGGTCTGGCGGGGGCGGGGGACATTGACCAGGCCAGCTGGCGAGGTCTCTTCTTGGCGCTGGGAAGGAATCGCATCCTGCCAATACTCTACGCTTTGCTGTCGGCCACCAAATGACGGCTTGACTCTCATTCTCGGAACATGTAAATTTAAACCATCAGTTTAAAATTGCATAAACCCTATGCCCTACATCCATCGCGAACTTGAAAAAAAAGTATCGGAGTACCTCGAGCTCTTCCCTGTTGTCGGACTGACCGGTCCGCGCCAATCGGGGAAGTCGACGATGCTGAAAAAGCTGCTCGGCGACCGGTATCGCTATGTCTCGTTTGATGATTTGAACGTCGTCGACCGGTTTCACTCGGATCCAGAGAGGTTTGTGGAAACATATTCGAATCGAGTTATTTTCGATGAAGTTCAGCGGGTGCCAGAACTCTTCAGCTATGTGAAACTCGCGGTAGACTCCGATAGGAAGAACTACGGCAAGTTCGTCATGACGGGCTCGAGTCAATTCGCCTTCATGAAGCGGGTGTCGGAGAGCCTCGCAGGGAGAATCGGATTACTCGCTCTTCTGCCATTCCAATACGCCGAAGTGCCTGCGCGCCTCCGGGAGGCATCAATTTATCAGGGGAGTTATCCAGAGCTTGTTGAAAGGAAATACCGGGGAGCATTCGATTGGTATACATCATATCTCGACACGTATCTTACGCGCGACGTTCGGGATTTGCGGGAGATTGGAGACATCCGGGATTTCAGGCGATTCATTCAAATGTTGGCGGCGCGCGTATCGCAAATCCTCAACATGTCTGATGTTGCCCGGGATATCGGCATCTCAGTACCAACGGCAAAGAAATGGATATCGGTCCTGGAAGCGTCCTATATCGTTTTTCTGCTTCCACCGTATTACAACAATCTCGGAAAACGCATTGTCAAGAGTCCCAAGATCTACTTCTTTGACACGGGGCTCGTTTCCTATCTGACCGGCATTCGCAATGATGAATTGTTCGAGCGTGGCCCCTTGTA
>JBGPAN010000268.1:0-5961 GCA_041480785.1 Bacteroidota bacterium
AAAAAGAGACCGTGCTTCTGTGTGAAAGCCTGAATGGCCACGCACCCTTGAGTCTGCGCGTGAATTCGCTGAAGTCGAGCGTCGGAGATTGCCAGGAAGCCTTGAAAAGGGAGGGTGTGACAACAGAGCGAACCAAGCTTTCTCCCTTCGGGCTCATTGTCCCGAAGAGGATCAATATCTTCCAGATTCAGGCTTTTCGTGACGGGCTTTTTGAAGTGCAGGACGAAGGAAGTCAGTTGCTTCCGTACCTCCTCGATCCAAAGCCAACGGCAAAGGTTCTTGATGCGTGTGCAGGTGCTGGCGGAAAGACGTTGGAGTTCGCAGCACTCATGAAGAATCGGGGAGAGATTGTCGCTGCGGATGTCCATAGTTTCAGGCTTGATCAGCTGCGCAAGAGAGCTCAACGGGCAGGAGTCTCCAATGTCAGGATCCGCCAGGTGCAAGATATTGCAGACCTCGCTGAGCAGTATAATGACTACTTCGATGTCGTTTTGATTGACGCACCGTGCAGCGGAATCGGAACGCTTCGCAGGAATCCCGGAATGAAATGGATGGTGACTGAGGAGACCATCCGTGAGGTTTCGGAGAAGCAACTGCATATTCTTGAAGCGTGCGTTCCATTCGTCAAAACGGGGGGGAGAGTGGCCTACGCCACCTGCACGCTCTTCCGAGAGGAGAACGAGACAGTCGTGGAGAACTTCCTTGGAGCGCATCCGGAGTTCGCCCTCGACGATCCTCCGCTTGACCGGGCGATATTCGATTTCTCACCCTACAGTGTCGGTAAATATATCAAGTTTTCTCCACATCGCGACGGAACCGACGGCTTCTTCATCGCTGTTATGAAGAAGCAGGGCCATCAAGCTTGATCGATTCTCCTATGTGTATTTGATTCCATGCAGATCATTGATTTCACTCTGACTGTCGAATTCTCTCCGAGGAAAGCATGAAATACGTACCTCCAGGATTCCTGTTCTTCCTCATTCTGGGGTTGGCCGCGACGCCCGGATGCTCCAAGGAACCGACAGACGAGGATCTTCTCAAATCAGCCACATTGCATCAGCGCAGTGATGAGTTTGACGATGCAATCGGAGACTTCCAGACGTTGATACAAAAGCATCCGAAGAGCGAGAAGGTACCGGAAGCTCTGTATGCGATGGGGGCCATCTATTTGAACAGCAAGAAGGAATATGTGAAAGCAGAATCGGTGTACACCAAGCTGGTTATGGATTTTCCCGAGCACCCAACTGCCCAAGGCGCGGCATATCAGCGTGCTCGGATCTTCATAGAGCATTTGCACAAGCCTGACTCCGCGATCGCGGCGTATGAACTCTTTCTCCAGCGCTATCCGAATTCACTTCCAGCGTCTTCGGCGAGGTCGGAACTCACGGAACTCAAGAAGAAGCCTACTCCGGGAAAATGAGGACCTGATGCAAGAAGCGTTGAAATATCTTCAACCAAAGGTCGTCGCTCAGCTGGCGAACATGGAACTGCGTGCAAGGCTGGTCGTCGAAGGTTTTATCACCGGTCTACACAAGAGTCCGTACCATGGTTTCAGTGTGGAGTTCACAGAGCATCGGCCCTATATGCCGGGTGACGAAATCAGACACATCGATTGGAAAGCGTACGGGAAAACAGATCGATACTACATCAAGGAGTTCGAGGAGGAGACGAACCTCAAGACGTACCTGATACTTGACGCAAGCAAATCGATGGACTATGCTTCTGAAGGCAATCTCAAGAAGATCGAGTATGCATCCTATGTGGCTGCCGCGCTTGGATACCTGATGGTAGAACAGCGCGATGCAGTCGGCTTGACTGTCTATGATGAGCAAGTTCGTACTTCGTTGCCTCCCAGGGCGACGAAGCTCTATTTACAGCAGATTCTCCGGGAGTTGGAAATGCTTCAGCCCGGCAACAAAACGGGCACGGCGCAATCGCTCCATGAGGTGGCGGAGCGAATCCGGCGGCGGGGTCTCATAGTCATTCTTAGCGACCTCTTCGATGATCCTGCACAAGTGATGACGGCCCTCAAGCACTTCAGGCATCGAGGCAATGAAGTCATAGTCATGCAAGTTCTTGACCCGCTGGAACGGTCGTTTGCATTCGGCACGGACGCAGTGTTCCGCGACATGGAAACGAAAGAGGAGTTGCTGACTCAACCATGGCACATCCAAACTGCATATCGTGAATCGATGCACCAGTTTCTTGACTTCTACAAACGGGAATGCAGGGAGAACGCCATTGATTACGTTTTACTCGACACGGCAACGCCGTTCGATCATGCGCTTTTTGAATACCTGAATAAGCGAAAAAGGATACACTGATACTGAACGCGCTGTGTGTTTGAGGCATCGGAGCGAATGGCAGAAGATAAACTCATAGTAAAAGGGGCGCGGGTCCACAATCTGAAGAACATCGATGTGGAGATGCCACGCGACCAGATGATCGTCATAACCGGACTTTCGGGGTCGGGGAAATCCAGTCTGGCGTTCGACACGATCTACGCTGAAGGGCAGCGGCGATACGTGGAGAGCCTGTCGGCATATGCACGACAGTTCCTCGGACTCATGGAGAGGCCGGATGTTGACTACATTGAAGGGCTTAGCCCTTCCATCTCGATCGAGCAGAAAACAGTCAGTTCAAACCCCCGATCGACCGTCGGGACGGTCACGGAAATCTATGATTTCCTCCGACTGCTCTTCGCCCGAGTCGGGACACAGTTTTGTTACAGTTGCGGTCGGAAAGTCCAGCGCCAGACAGTCGATCAGATCATTGACTCCATCCAGCAGTTTCCGGCCGGTTCGAAGATACAAATTCTCGCCCCAGTCGTGAAAGGCCGCAAAGGCCACTACCGGGAATTGTTCGAACAAATACTCAAGGATGGATTCGTGAGGGTGCGAATCGATGGAACCATTCGCGAAATCACAAATGGGTTGAAGGTCGATCGGTACAAGATTCACAATATCGAGATAGTCGTTGACCGCCTCGCGGTCAAGAAGGAAGCTCGCTCCCGGATCGCTGAATCCGTTGAAGTTGCGCTCCGCTATGGCAGTGGAGCGCTGATCCTTTTTGATGGCGAGAACGATCACTTGTACAGCAGTCACTACGCATGTCACGTTTGCGGAATAAGCTACGAAGAGCCTGCGCCGGGCTCCTTCTCCTTCAACACTCCAGCGGGCTCATGCCCGGAATGTGAGGGCTTGGGCGAGAAGAAAGCGTTTGAACTTCAATTGATCATTCCCGACGATTCCGTCAGTATCAATCAAGGCGGACTGGCAGCGCTGGGGAAGCCCCGGCCAACCTGGATGTTCAGCCAGCTTCTCGCAGTCTCCAAACGCTACGGGTTTAGCTTCGACACACCGCTGGGTGATCTCTCCTCAAAAGCGAGGGAGGTTCTGCTCTACGGCGCAGGTGATGAGAAGTTTGAGATCGAATATGTCCAGAGCGGGGGGAGAAAGGTGACATATCGTCATCGCTACGGGGGTGTGATGGACATGCTGAAGCGGTTCTACCAGGACTCGAACTCGAACAACATCCGGGAGTGGGTTGAGTCGTTCATGACGACGAAACGGTGCGAATCCTGCAATGGTGGGCGTCTTCGCACAGAAAGCCTTTCGATCAAGCTCGAAGATGCTGTCACGGGAAAAAAGTCCAACATGCAGGATGTTGTCTCGCTTTCGATTCGAGCTGCGCGGGAGTTCTTTGGTACATTGTCGTTGTCCCCGCGTCAAACGGAAATTGCCAAGCCAATCCTCAAAGAGATCATTCAGCGGCTCGATTTTCTTCTCAATGTCGGCCTGGAGTACCTGACCCTCAATCGCACAGCACGGTCATTGTCCGGAGGAGAAGGCCAGCGTATCAGGCTGGCGACACAGATTGGGACCCAGTTGGTCGGCGTGCTGTACATCCTCGATGAACCGAGTATCGGTTTGCATCAACGCGACAACATCAAGCTCATCAATTCCCTGAAATCGCTTCGCGATCTCGGCAACACGATCATCGTCGTGGAGCATGACAAAGAAACAATCCTGAGCGCCGACTATGTGATCGATCTTGGTCCAGGAGCAGGGGAACACGGTGGCTTTGTCGTCACCAGTGGACCGCCGAAGTCACTCAAGCTCAAGAACGAGAAGCTGAAGAGTACGGGGAACGGTTTTGATGGACAGTCCCTCACGGCTCTGTATCTTAACGGAAAGCGGACGATTGAAGTGCCCGCCAGGCGTCGGGAGGTCCACGGCAAATGGCTCAGCCTCAACGGTGCAACTGGGAACAACCTGAAGTGTATTACAGCGAGAATCCCGCTGGGGTGCTTCGTTTGTGTGACTGGCGTCAGCGGTTCCGGTAAATCAACGCTCATCAATGAAACACTCTTCCCGATTCTCTCGAACAAGTTCTATAAAACGCGGATGGTTCCTTTACCCTACAAGTCCATCAAGGGGCTGGAGGACGTTGACAAGGTTATTGACATCGATCAATCGCCGATTGGCCGGACCCCCCGGTCCAATCCATCGACGTACACCGGGGTGTTTACCCTGATCCGCGATCTGTTCACTCAGCTTCCGGAATCGAAGCTCAGGGGATATAAGGTCGGGCGCTTCAGTTTCAACGTAAAAGGAGGTAGATGCGAGGAATGTGAGGGGGATGGACTTCGCAAAATCGAAATGAACTTTCTCCCTGATGTCTATGTCCTTTGCGACACCTGTAAAGGGAAGCGGTACAATCGCGAGACGCTGGAGGTCCACTACAAAGGCAAATCGATTTCTGATGTGCTCGATATGACGGTGGACGATGCGATGGAGCTTTTCAGTGAGTTTCCACGGATCTCCAGACACATCCAAACATTGCACGATGTTGGCCTTGGCTACATCCGATTGGGTCAGCAGGCGACGACCCTTTCCGGAGGTGAAGCACAAAGAGTCAAACTGTCAACGGAATTGTCCAAGGTCGGGACTGGCAAGACGCTCTATATCCTTGATGAACCGACCACGGGTCTGCATTTTGAGGATATCCGAATGCTTCTTTCTGTCCTCAAAAAACTCGTGGACAAAGGGAACACGGTTCTCGTGATAGAACACAATCTGGACGTCATTAAGACTGCCGACTGGATCATCGACCTCGGTCCTGAAGGTGGGGATGAAGGGGGTGAAATCGTTGCAGAAGGCGTACCGGAAGAGGTAGCGAAGATCTCAGGCTCCTACACAGGTCATTTCCTGAAGCGCGAGCTAGCAATGTAGGGACACATTCGGCTTCATCGCGAGACCCATTCATTCCCCTCGATGAAGAAGCGCCACTTGGTTGTCTCCCCGACTCGTATCCCAATTCGCGTTGACGTTGCGGTTGCTGATGGGCGAATTCTCGGCGCGTCGAGCAGATAGATTTCATCGCCGAGAAGATCGATCCCGTTCTCTTTCCTTCCTATCATCAATGCCTCACAGATCTTCGCCGGCCCGTTGGTGAGGTCCACCTGGAAAGCTTCCGCTCGTTTTGTTCTGTGGCTGCGATGCTTTCTGTTTCTCGACATGACGTCAATTCCTTCGATCGGCTGAACCGCGCGCAAAAGAACTGCTTCTCCTTTTCCCGCGCGCCCTGTAACGACGTTTGCGCAGAAGTGCATTCCGTACGTGAAATAGACGTAAAGATGTCCCCCTTTCGAAAACATGACCTCGTTCCGCTTCGTCAGACCCCGAAATGAGTGTGAGGCGGGATCGTTTTGACAGTAAGCCTCAGTCTCAACGATCCGAGCGATCAACACCCGCCCTTTGATACGGCGGACGAGGTACTTACCGAGTAAGCCCTTTGCTACTCTCGGAGTCGGTCGGAGATAGAATGAACGAGGGACCTTCTTCAATTTACGATTGCCGACTTATGCTTGATGATTGATGTTCTGCTTGGTCTGCTCTGAAGCTACAACTTCATCAATTCACGAAGAAACCAGTAGAGCGCCTGGAGGTGGTCGACGTG
>JBGPAN010000269.1:0-5931 GCA_041480785.1 Bacteroidota bacterium
GGGAATAAGCAAAAAGACCCTCTACAAATCTTATCCTAGCAAGGAGGAACTTCTCAGAGCCTCTTTGCACTCGATGATGCGCTCCGCTGGGTGGGAGCTGGAGCGCATCGTTTCTTCTGACAGACCTCTCGTTGAAAAACTTGCCACGGCCATGATGACCATGGGCACGTACCTCAGTAGGCTCCGTAAGGAAAGCGTCATCGACCTCCAGCGATCAGCACCGACCATTTGGAAAGAGCTTGATAAGTTTCGGAAGGAGCACATCATTAGCCGACTCGTCGCCATGGTGGCTCAAGCGAAGTCAGAAAACATCCTCCGTCCCGACGTCCACGAAGAAGTGGTGATTCAAATGCTTGTCAATTCCATTGAGGGGATCGTAAATCCACAGGTTCTGATAGCACATTCGTTCTCTGCCGAGCAAGCCACACGCGGCATCATTACAGTGATTTTTCAGGGAGCACTCACGGACTCCGCAAGAAAAGGGCTTCGTTCATTTGAGCGCAAACAGGAATCTCCTTAACACGTTGAAGGTCTATATGAAAACACACCTATTCTTGCTCATGATCGCCGCTGGCGTCATCGGTTGCGGCTCAAATCACAAGGGGGCAATCGAGGCCAGCGGAACATTGGAGGCTACCGAGGTCAAAGTGAGCGCGAAAGTCCCGGGCCAGATTGAAACAAATCGCATTCAGGAAGGATCGCAGGTTCAGGCGGGGGATACGCTGGTGATCCTGGATCGATCGACACTGGAACTTCAGTTTAAGCAGGCTCAATCGGGATTTGAAGTCGCCGACGCACAGTATCACCTGCTGCTCAATGGGGCGAGGTCTGAAGACATTCGTCTTGCAGAAGAAGCGTTTCGTCAGGCGGAGGCTTCCTTCAAAAACGCGAGCGACGATTATGCACGGATGAAAGAACTCCTGTCAACCAACACCATCACGAGGAAGCAATTTGACGACGCAGAATCGAGATACACGATCGCAAAGGCGCAGTTGAGTTCGGCCGAGCAGGGAGTGGAAAAACTGCGGAACTTTGCCAGACCTGAAGACCTCGCTGCAGCACGAGCACGAGCGAGCCAGGCGAAGGCGTCGTCGGATCTGATCAAGAAACAGCTGACGGATGCCGTCGTGGTGGCTCCGGTCCCAGGAACCATTACGCACGTACCAGTGGAACAAGGGGAACTGATTGGTGCAGGCTCGGTCGTTGCAACCATTTCCCGGCTTGACAAGATGAATTTGATGATCTATGTCGGTGAGGCTGAGCTTGGAAAGGCGAAACTCGGGGGCATGGCTGATGTCTACATCGACACGTATCCGGACAAACCGTTCCCGGCGAAGATCGTTTACATCTCGCCGATCGCAGAGTTCACGCCGAAAAATGTTCAAACGAAAGAGGATCGCACCAAGCTCGTCTTTGGTGTGAAGCTGGAAATCGAAAACAAAGAAGGCGTGCTGAAATCCGGCATGCCAGCAGACGCGTATGTGCGATAAGAAGAATCCATGAATGCCATTGAATTGCGGTCAGTGAGCAAGTCCTTCGAGGACCATTTGGCAGTTGATGCTGTTTCCTTCCAGGTAGGGAAGGGAGAGATGTACGCCCTTGTTGGTCCCGACGGTGCAGGAAAAACAACCACAATTCGTATGTTGTGCGGCATTGTCCCTCCCGACAAAGGAGAGATCCATGTGTGCGGTTTTGATGTTCAGAGGCAATCCGGAGAGGTCAAGAAGAGAATAGGTTATTTGTCGCAGAAATTCAGTTTGTACGGCGATCTGTCAGTCGACGAGAACATCGAGTTCTTTGCCGAAATACATGGAGTACAAAACTACCATCACCGGCGGGAGGAATTGCTTGAATTCACTCGCCTGACGCCGTTCCGGGCTCGATTCGCAGAAAACCTTTCTGGCGGGATGAAGCAGAAACTCGCACTGGCTTGCACGCTGATCCACACACCGGAAGTCATATTCTTGGATGAACCCACGGCGGGTGTGGATCCGGTCTCACGCCGGGATTTCTGGAAAATCCTGTCAGATCTTCTGAAAACCGGTATCACGATCCTCATGACGACACCGTATCTGGATGAGGCCGAGCGATGCACCCACGTGGCAATGATGAACGGCGGAAAAGTCCTCGTTGCCGACAGTCCCCAGAATCTCAAAAAGATCATGAAGGGAACGATCGTTGAACTTGTTTGCTCGGATATCCGGAAGGCTGCTTCGCTCCTGAAGGATGAATCTGTTGCTCGGGAGGTGCAGGCGTTCGGAGACCGCTTGAACATTGTGGTTGACGATGAAAAGAAAGACATCCGAACAATTGTTGGAATCCTGAAGAAGAGCTCGGTCGAGGTGATGGATCATCGGGTTGTTTCACCATCGCTGGAAAATGTTTTCATTTCGCTCTTGTCTGGACAGGGAGTCGGACAAGTTTTCGAGGGAGGTCAGGTAGCATGAAAAGAATCGCCGTCGTGGCATGCATGCTGTGCACGACCATCGTGTCAATGACTTTTGCACAGAAGAGGTCTCTCACTATTGAAGAGAGCTTGACGTTCGGGCTTGAAAACAGCAAGATGCTTCACGCTTCCCAAATGAAATCAGAGTATGCGGAGGCAAAGGCGCGGGAAGTCTCTGCTTTGTTGTATCCGTCGCTGAAGGTCCAGGCTTCATATCAGCGACTCAGTTCCGTCACGGAGTTCAAGATCCCGTTTCCAGGCATTCCGACGATCTTTCCCTCCATCGCGGACAACTATGTGGCCCGTGCGTCCTTTCAACAGCCGCTGTTCACGGGATGGAAACTGCAAGGAGCGGCGGACAACGCGTCCTATCAGGCTGAGGCGACGAGGAGCGATGTAGTGAAAGACAAAGGCGAGCTTGTCTTCAATATCAAGTCGGCATATTGGAATCTGTTTCGCGCAAGAGAAATCAAGCGTCTGGCTGATGAGAATATAACTCAGGTCTTGGCGCATCTGGAAGATGCAGAAAACCTCTTGAAGCAAGGCCTCATCACAACTAACGATCTCCTCAAGGTGAAGGTCCAGTTGTCCAGCTCCAGAATCCTCCAGAGCGACGCTGTCAACAATGTCCAACTCGCAATGATTGTGTTTAATTCGACTGTGGGGCTCCCCCTGCAAACGGACATCGAGATCACATCGCCGTTGACTCCAACTTCGAAAGAGTTCGGAGAACTGGAACAAATCCTGATCATAGCGTTCACACAGCGCCCGGAGATCCTCGCCATGGAGTCGCGGATCAAAGCCTCGGATGCGGCGGTCGTGTCTGCCGCAGGGGGATGGTTCCCTCAGATCTTCCTCTCAGGCAACTACACGTATTCCAGGCCGAATCAACGGATCATCCCGTTGCAGGATGAGTTCAAAGACACCTGGGACGTTGGTGTGTCGATCCAGTTTGACCTCTGGAATAGTCTGTCGACCGTTCATCAGACAAGTCAGGCGATGTCCCAGCGCGAGCAGAACAAGGACCTCCTTGCGACCCTCAAAGACGGCGTCACGCTGGATGTCACCCAGAACTATCTGAACTATCGGCAGGCGAAGGAGCGAATCCGACTCTCAGAGCTCAGCGTTCAGCAGGCCAGCGAAAACCACAGAATGGCGTCCGAGAAATTCAAAGCCGGCCTCACGACAAGCTCCGAGCTCCTCGACGCGGAAGTGGCCCTGTTGCAGTCGAAGTTGCAGCTTACGCAGGCGCTTGTTGATCATGAACTTATGGAAGCAAGGCTTTCAAAATCGGTTGGAGATCTGAAATAAGAAAAGCACAGTCGACTCAGAGAGAGTATCGAGAAAATGAACGCAATTGAGGTTGAGAACCTGACAAAGCTTTTCGGAAAATTCTGCGCCGTTGACCACATCAACTTTGAGGTCAAATCAGGGGAGATCTTCGGGTTCTTGGGGGCCAACGGCGCAGGTAAGTCGACGACGATTCGTATGCTTTGCGGACTTCTGCAATCAACCTCAGGGACGGCTCGGGTAGGTGGCTTCGATATTAATATGCAGCCTGAAAAAGTAAAAGAGCACATTGGTTATATGTCGCAGAAGTTTTCGCTGTATGAGGACCTGACGGTCGATGAAAACATCAACTTCTATGGAAAGGTCTATGGCCTCAGTGACATCGAGCTCGGGAAGCGAAAAGAATGGGTGCTGGGAATGGCGAATCTGAAGGGTCGCGAGCGCAGCATTACCAGGACTCTCTCAGGGGGTTGGAAGCAACGGCTTGCCCTGGGGTGTGCAGTTCTCCACAAGCCCCGTATCGTGTTCCTTGATGAACCTACCAGTGGAGTCGATCCGCTGATGAGGCGCAAATTCTGGGAGCTTATCAACGATCTCTCTGCGGAAGGGGTCACCGTCCTCGTTACGACGCACTTTCTCGAGGAAGCTGAATACTGCAACGATATCATTCTGATCAACGCCGGAAAGATCATCGCAGGTGGAAGCCCGAAAGAACTGAAACAGGAACACATCAAGACTCCAATCCTTGAAGTTCAATGCTCCAATGTCATCGAGGCCCTCTCTCTTTTTGAGAAGCAACCCTGGGTTGTCGAAACGTCCGTGTTTGGAATCTACGTCCATATCACCGTGTCCGAAGAAAGCATCGCACGTCGTGAGATTGCCAGGCTCCTGAAGGAGCGCGACATCCGGCTTGACCACGTGGAGCGTATCACGCCTTCGCTTGAGGACGTCTTCATTTATCTTCTGGACAAGGAAGCCAAACGAGCTGCCTGAGGAGAGTGCATGTTTAAAAGGTTGATACCCATCATCAAGAAAGAATTCAGGCACATCCGTCGGGATAAGCGCGTGCTGGCCATTCTCACGTTAGTGCCGGCGGGACTATTGCTTCTCAACGGCTATGCGCTGAATTTCGACGTTGATCATATTAGAATGGCCGTGGTCAACCAAGACAAAGGTCCTATCGCCCGGGAGTTCATCAATTCGTTCGTTACATCCGGTTATTTTGAATATGTGCAGACTCTTTCCACGTCTGAACAAGCGACGAACCTACTGGATGACGGTCACGTGCGAATGGCTCTTGTCATCCCCTCTGATTTCTCCGATCACCTGCTTTCAAATTCCAGAGCCACCGTCCAGATCCTTGTCGACGGCATGGATGCGACTGCTGCCACGACGATCGTCGGCTATGCGCAGGCAGTCGTTCTCCAGTATTCACAAAAGATTGTGATGAGTAACCTCTCGAAAATCGGCAAGGCAAACTATATACCCATAAACTACGAAGGACGGATTTGGTACAATCCAGAATTGAAGAGTTCGAAGTTTCTCGTTCCAGGTCTGATCGGCTTTATCCTGGCTATCACGTGCGTCATTGCAACGTCGCTCTCCATCGTTCGAGAAAAGGAGCGTAACACGGTTGAGCAGATCAACGTGTCACCGATTCACTCTTTTGACTTCATCATCGGCAAGCTCATTCCGTATGCATTGATTTCTCTCGTTGCTGCCGCTCTTGTTCTCGTGGCCGCATATTTCCTGTTTGATGTGGTCATCAAAGGAAGCATTCTGTACCTGTTCGCGGCCACATTGCTGTTCATTACGGCTGCCCTGAGCCTTGGGTTGATGGTGTCGACGATTTCTGATAGTCAGCAGGTCGCTTTTCAAATTGCCACTGTGGTGTCTATCGTTCCGACGATCATTCTTTCGGGCTTTGTCTTTCCTATCCGG
Source organism: Bacteroidota bacterium (assembly GCA_041480785.1). Taxonomy (GTDB): domain Bacteria; phylum Bacteroidota; class Ignavibacteria; order UBA10030; family UBA10030; genus UBA9647. The sequence goes on from JBGPAN010000269.1 coordinate 5,678, forward strand.
AGCATGCCGTGGTGGTTGCAGGTGCTTTCGAATATTTCACCGGCGAAGTTCTATCTCGTCATCCTGCGCAGCATTGTCTTAAAAGGTGTCGGACTGGCTGCGTTCTGGCCGCAGATCATCTACCTGTTGCTCTATGCAGGGATTCTTCTTACCATCAGCACACTGCGATTCAAAAGGACGGTGGGATAGCACTGTGAATCTCCAACGAATCATAGCCCTTCTACGAAAGGAGTTTGGGCAGCTGTTCAGGGACA
>JBGPAN010000270.1:0-5924 GCA_041480785.1 Bacteroidota bacterium
CTGGCTGTCGCTCGGATTCCTCTACGCGTTTTTCTACATGACGAGATACAACTACACGGCGGTGTCCCCAATCCTCGCGGACCTCCTTGGATGGAAGAACACAGAGCTGGGCGTCTTCGAGACGATCATGCCTCTCGTCTACGGGCTCTCCGTTGTTCTGAACGGACCATTCGCCGACCGCATCGGCGGAAAGAAGGCGTTTCTTTTTGGCGCTGTCGGCGTAGCCCTCATGAATTTCCTTTTCGGTCTGGCAAGCCTTGCGATCGTCAGTCCGGCGGTGTGGGAAGGAACGGGGCTTGCACGACATGTGGTAACACCTGCAGGTCTCAGTTACGGATTGTCGGGGGGAATGATTCTGACTTTGATGGCGATTGTCTGGGGTTTGAACGGCTACTTTCAGTCGTTCGGCGCTCTTTCGATTGTGAAAGTCAACGCTCAATGGTTTCATGTCCGGGAGCGCGGCACGTTTGCCGGGATCTTTGGCGTGCTCATCCGGATGGGTCTGCTCCTCGCTTTCCAGGGCGTCCCTCTGATCCTTCTTATTCTCCCGTGGCAATATGCCTTCTGGATTCCCGGGGCATGCGTTGTCGTGTTGTTCATCATCAACTACTTCCTCATGCACAATTCTCCGAAGGATGCAGGATTGGGCGAATTTGAAACCGGCGATGAGGTCGAAGACGACGAGAGCAAACCCTCGTCGCTGAAGTTTGTTATCAGGAAGGTCTTCGCTTCACGAGTGATGTGGATGATTGCTGTCGGTTCCATGATGATTGGATTTGTCCGGCGGAGCGTCGTCGACGCATGGTGGCCAAAGTACTTCGTCGATTTCCATGGCGCCGACAAATCAGGGTTCGCGACATATCTTCCGTACATCGTCGCAACGTGGGGGATTGCTCTTGCCGGTATCGCAGGCGGGTTTGTCTTTGGCATCACTTCGGACCGCACGTTCGGCGGGCGGCGGGCGCCGGTGATTGTTTTCGGGTTCCTTGGTATGGCATTCATGCTTGCGTTGTTCGGCATTTCTGATTTCCTAAATTTGGGGCCCGTTGCTGCTGCGTGTTGCCTTGTGGTTCTCTCGTTCTGTGTGAATGGAGCCCACGGAATGATTAGCGGCGCAGCGTCGATGGACTTTGGCGGCAAGCGGGCTGTTGCGACGGCAGCGGGACTCTTCGACGGTATGCAATACCTCGCAGGAGCATTCGTCGGCATGGGTGTTGGCTACATTACGACAAACTGGGGCTGGGGAGCGTGGCACTGGGCACCGATTCCGTTTGCCCTCGTGGGCGCATACCTCATGTCCCGGCTCTGGAACGTGATGCCAAGAGGCAAGGGAGGACACTAGCCGATTCAGGGCTGGCTGTCGGCTTCAACTTTGTATTGCGGAAAAGAAAAAAGCGAGATCACTTGATCTCGCTTTTTTCGTCTTATCACCGGACACCGTGCGGACGGGATGGCATCCCGTCCGACAGAGACTATTTCTTCATTCCCCACAACCTTTTCGCCACTTTCTCCAGCTCGTTGCCTATCAGCTTCGGATCAAGCGTCTTCTCAGGCTCATTCTCAAAGACAGCGTAGGGGATCTTGAATCCTTTCACGTCGATGAAGTTCGGGTCTTTCGCCTCCAGCTTCTCCCAATCGTTTATCTTGTAGTAGAAGTCCATTTTCGCATCCGGCAACGAATGATACAGGATGGAATCTTCTTGTCCTTTGCGGGCCCTGCGTTGGTTTTTGCGGACGGATTCTTCATACGAAACCCGTATGTACATCAGCGAGACGCGACGAAGAATGTCCTCGTGCAGGAAGCTGAGCGCTTCATGGATTCCGTTGTCGCCGCCACGGGCAAATTCGATCAACGTGGTTTTCTTGTCGTGGTAGTTCGGGTCACGGGCGAGCTTCTTTCGGTACTCCAAATTGATGCGCTCGATGTACAGGTTCCAGATAAAATGCTCTTTGAACCAGTATTTTTCGTCCGTCCAGATTCGTGGCTTTCCGTGTTTGGTGAGCATGTCGTCAATTTCGAATGTCTCCCAGACGTAGACAAAGTCGTCCAGTTCCTCGAAGTCGGCAATATGGAAGCGCTCCAACCGCTCTTTGGCATCGGCCTTCTTCAGAAAGTCGATCACCTCGGACTTGCCGGCAGCCGGCCGACCTGTAATAATGAGTATCGGGAAATTGTTATTCATACGATCTCCGTAGTCATTTACTTGAGTTCTTTGATCCCACCCTTCGCACTCCCGGGCACGTTTTTCATTTTTCGAATCATTTTCTCGGTGGCCTTGAACACCGTTTCATCCAGATACGTCAACTGAGGCGTATCAATCCCCAGGTATCGTTTTGCTTCGCCCATCATGTAATCGCTGGCGGCCCCTGTGAACACAGACTGATCATCGACTGGTTTGCCACTAACCAGAAGCTTCACAATCTCAATTTTCCCTTCGGCATCACGTTTCCACTCACACTCTACGCCGGACATCTGAAAACCGGACCTCTCCTTGATGTTCTGAAGGACAATATCCCGCACTTGCTTGCCAGTGAGTTTGAACGAGACCAGGATGTTCCTGAACGGCAGCACTTCAAAAAGATCTTGTTTCGTGATGGGACCCGCCGAGAACCTCTTGCGAATGCCGCCGTTGTTCATGAAGCCAAGATCCGCGCCTCCCCCTTCGCGTTGCGCCTCGCAGAGGAAATTGCCGAGGCGACGATCCGATCCTTCTGCATTCGCTTCAACGCTCCACGTGCCGATCACCTGGCTATACTCCTTGTCGATCTCAGTCTTGAAAGAATCCACCATTGCGGTCACCACCGTTTTCCGGCCCGGATGATACCACAGCTGATGGAGCTCTCCGCTCCATCTTGTGACGCCATGATTCTCCACCGTAAGATCCAGCACACCGAGGTTTTCGCAGTTTGCCCCCGTCTGTGCGATGATGACACCGTTGATGTACTTCGGCACCTTCAGACGCGTGTGCGAGTGCCCCCCGATGATCACATCGAGCCCCTTCACATTGATCGCAATCAGCGAATCTTCATCCACACCCACATGTGTTACGGCGACCACCAGATCGACCTGGGGACGCAGCATTTCGATCAACCGTCTGGCGATTTTGATCGTGGGCATGAGCTTGACGCCCTTGGTGCTGTTCTGATTGACCAGGCCGTAGTATTCGCTGGACATTACTCCAAAGATTCCTACTTTGATTCCGTTTTTCTCTATGATAGCATATTCTCTGTCGGTAATCGGTTTCCCGCTCTTTTCATCCGTCAAATTGGCCTCCACGACGGGGAATTTTGCGAGTGCGGCCAGCTTCAGGAAGTTCGCATACGAAATATCAAAGTCGTGATTCCCGGGGGTCCACCCTTCATAGCCGATAAGATTCAGCATCTCGACGAGAGCTCCGCCTTCCGCTCCTTTATAGAGACGATCGGAAATCGGGTTGCCGGTCATTAAGTCGCCTGCATCAAGCACCAACGACGTCGTTCTGATCTTCCGGATGCTGTCAACAGCGAACGCGAGCTCGTTGAATCCTCCGACGAGCGGTTTGGGCGTCGACCTCAACCAATACGCCTCGTGCGGCAGAAAGCTCGCATGCATATCGTTTGTGTGGAGTATCGTGATCTGCTTCGGCTGCGAGAAAATCGGCAGCACAAAAAGCATAAGTCCGGCACCAATGAGTGCGAGACTTCTAGAGAATCTTGCAGAGAAGAAAATCATAGAGAGTTGTCACCGGGGTAAATGTGAGTGTTTAGTTTGGGGTTACAAGATAGGAAGAAAATTGCTATTTTGGAACTATCGTACAGCTCTGAAGAGCCGTGCATTACCTCAACATTCTAACGACATTTTACTTCATGAAGCGCACCATTGCTTTCGTTTCCATTCTCCTTTTTCTCTCCACCGGACTTCTCGAATCGGGACAGCGGCCAAAGCTGGTCATCCTCGTTTCCATCGATCAAATGAAAGCTGAGTATCTGGAATGGTACAAAGCCGAGTTTACGGGGGGATTCAAGCGCATTCTGACAGAAGGGACACGGTTTACCAACGCGGATCTCAACTACGCCCCCAGCGAGACAGGCCCCGGACACGCCACTCTTGGCACCGGATCATACCCGATGCACAGTGGCATAACGGCGAACGACTGGTTCGACAGGAAAACCCTCAAACAGGTGTACTGTGTGGAAGATACAACTGCCGAAAAAGCTGAAGCTGAGGGGGGCGGAGTGTCATCGAAGAATCTGATGGTGACGGCACTCGGTGACTGGTTGAAGAATGCCTCTCCCTCATCGAAAGTGATTGCGGCGTCCATCAAAGACAGAGCTGCGATTCTCATGGCAGGCCAGAGGCCCGACTGCGCGTTCTGGTATGACCGGAAACTGGGTCATATGGTGACATCGGAGTTCTATGGAAAGGAAGTGCCGCAGTGGGTCAAATTATTCAACGCCAACAATTGGATTGCGCAGCACCTCCCTGCTGCATGGACGAAAGCGATGCCGGAATCGGTCTATGCCAAATACGGACCGGATGAACTCAAGGGGGAAATGAAATGGGGAGGCTCGACATCGTTCCCGCACGCTTTCCAGGCAGACAAGAAGAACGAGCAGATCGTCAGCACACCATTTGGAGATGCAATGATTCTCGACTTCGCCCTCGAAGCCGTGAAGGCCGAAAAACTTGGTCAGCAGGATGTCCCTGATCTCCTGCTCATCAGCTTGTCGTGCACAGACTATATAGGACATGCTTTCGGGGGAAACAGCCACGAGATGGTCGACCAGATGATCCGGCTCGACCGGGCACTGGGAGATTTCATCGTGAATGTGGAGAAGCTCGTCGGACCCGGGAACATTCTCCTCTCGCTCAGTGCTGATCATGCCGGGATGCCGCTCCCGGAGTATCGGAGGAATGTTCAGCACAAAGATGCGCGCAGGATTCTCACAACAACTGAAATCAATCCTATGATAGAAGCGCTTGACCTAGCGCTTCAACGCGAATTCAAAACGACGGAGCACATCATTCAATCACAAGCGTTCCTGAACTACGCCGCAGCGGCTGTGTCAGGCATCGATTCGACTTCTCTCGAAAGACGCGTGAGAGATGGTTTGCTCAAGATCAACGGAATCACAGACGTCTATTTCCGCCGCGAGCTCGCGAGCGGCAAAGCCCAATCTCATCCCTCCCTTGCATACTACCAACGGGGTTACTACCCACCCCGCGGAAGAGACTTCATCATCAGACCATGCGAGTACTGTCTTCTGACGACTTCTTCGACGGGGACATCCCATGGAACGCCCTATCGCTATGACACGCACGTGCCGATCCTCTTCTGGGGAATGGGCGTGAAGGCTCAACAAGTCGCGAGAGTTGTGCACACGGTGGACATCGCGCCGACAATAGCCAAAATCCTCGGAATAAGCGCTCCTTCGACAGTCGATGGCAAATCACTGAAGGAGATTGTGAAATAGGTCATGCCCTGACTGACGAAACGCATCTTTGTTTTGTGCTGGCGGAGCTGGGCTTTTTCACCCCTTTTTCACCCCTTCGAGGCGCGCTGGTGGAAGTCATTTTTTCTTGATATCATTCTAGAAGTCCAGACGAAAATATAGTTTTTGCCATAGAGGCAATTATGTCACCCCGAGATGTCTCTGCTCGGGGTCTAAAAGCGAGGTCCCGAACAGGAGCCCCGCTCTTCGATTCCGCTCGCAAGCGGGATTTCCCGCTTCTCAGGATTCCGCCAATGAGCGGGATTCATAGAGCGGAACAGAAAGCGAACATTTCGGGACGACAGTACAAAGCAATCAGCTTTTTTCGGCGAAGACATTGAGGAAAAGATTTCGATTCTTCTACTTTTTGTGATGGATTGTGTCCTCGCGTCTTCGTAGCAAGACCATTTGTTCGCATCTCTGCCAGTTTATCAATCGAAAGGAGAAAATCA
>JBGPAN010000271.1:0-5901 GCA_041480785.1 Bacteroidota bacterium
CACCACACAGGACGTACCCGAGCATGCCGGTGTCACTTCGGAAGTCTTGCTCAAGTCGACACTGGCAATCGCTACGCCCAGCTCCTGCAATCGCTCAATCTTGTCTTGCGCAGACCCGTGTCGAACAAGCGCTCTTACGCTGGCTCCCTGTTCGAGCAGAGCTCTCGCAATGCGTCCGCCGAGATTACCGGTAGCTCCCGCCACAACGATCGTCGAGTCATTCATGATTCCGACATTAGCTTTGTGGAATTTTCAATTGTGTTTTTCATAGCTTTTACCTCCTTCAATTTAGGCAGTATCTCAACCTTTTATATTTTACCATCTTTACGCCCGAAGTCCACGATTTTATATAACGTATGCGGGCATTACGCCGTTTGTTTTGCCGCTATAATGAATCCATTTTCTCTGCGGCAAAACAAATGGAGCGAACACTTTTATTTTCCTACTTATCAAATGAGCGAGCATCGTAATGCCTGCTGTTAGCTGCAGTTGCACTGTGTTATTACGGTGTATCTGGTTAATGGTATATGGCAAGAAACCAATCAGAGCCGTCTCTCCAGAAGCCTCTGAATTTGATCATCCCATTTGAAACTAATTTGAATTCTTTTATTGCAGTGAGAGGCATATTCGCGATGCGACCTTCTTTTGTCTTGCATGATATTGTATCATTGACCATGACAATCTTTGTGATCATACCTTTGGACAAAACGAACAGTCCATCCGAAACCCCAAAACTGCTTTTTACTTGAGCGGAGAAAAGAACCATCTTCTTGCTGGCATCTAGAGTGAAACCATAAAAAGAAGAAAACACTCCTTTACTCTTCACGGGTGCAAGATCGTTTTGTGCAACAAGCTTTGTTATCCTATCGCCCCTGCATGAAAAAATGCCCTCCTCAATGTCGCTTTCTGAGTCTTTAATCGATATGAAAGATATGACTTCCTGACTGTCGGGATTGATGTCATAATCGTATATATCCACACCTTGTTTGGTTCGCCAAAACTGTTCGATCCGGCCACCGTTCGTGCCGGGGAGAATATCCCCCTCTTTCCATGCACCTATTCTCTCAATCCCCTTTTCCGACGCAGCAAAGAAGCCGTGATACCATCGGTTTGCTTTATATGGTGCTAAAGCAAGAATACGATGGTGCTCAAAATCAGGCCGCCAGACAATTTCGGGAGACTTGAAATTGTCTGTTATGCGAGCATCATCCACATTGTCGATGTTCTGACCAAGCAACAGAATCGGAACGATCTTCTTCCCTCGAACGAGGAAGAAACCAATTTTTACACTTGTCCGCTCACCTGTTTGTCTATCAAACACCCATACATAGGCGTAGAAAAAGCATTCGTTGGCGTCTCTGTCGAACTCAACGCTGTTCATCACAAAATGATCGTCAACGGATATGAAGCCAATGAAATGCAGTAGGGCCAAGTCTGAATACTGCACTGTATCGTTTATTCTTACTAGCTCCTCGTAATGTTCGGCATCAAAAGTAATGACTCCGGAGGATACCTCGCCGGAGGGAAATCCTGCCGAAATGCCAAACCAGAATGTATTGATCTGGGACCTGCCTCCGGCCATTGTGAATTGCCATTTGCGAAGTCTCTTGGGGTCAGATGTGTTGAATTCTTTGTCGGCTATGGTGATCTTCTTGGGCAGTGTGAGAATATGATCAATCTTACCGGGGCTGGCCATGTAGAATCCAATTTCGTCATTGTGTAGGTAGCCGAACACAGCTCTCCTCAGTCCAACCTGATCAATGGCGTGAGTCCGCCACCACATTTGTTTCCCTCCAAAGAGTGTCCTTCCAAAGAAACCACCAAAGTCGTCAATGTCCTGGAAAAGTGCGCTTGAGCCAGGAATTGTGTCCGACTTGGTCACGAGAGGAATCACCGTGTCCTTATTAGCAACAAAGATTCCCGAATCACCATGGTATATCTCTTCGTAATCATAACCAGCAGGTAGGTCTGACCAAGGGTACACATGCCACTGGACTGAATCAGATGACGCTCTTGATGATTGCTGACATCGTGCAATCGATGACGACACGATTATGAACAAATTGAACTGACTTAGCACCAGCAGTAATACGCTCCATGTTCCGTAACGACATACCTTATTCATTGTTCACTCTCTCCTTTTCTTTACAGTATAATGGTTCTTACAAGAGTTAGAAGTCTAAGCGATCAGCTGTGGCAATTGCTGCCTAACGTTTAGGCAAACCGCAGTGGTTTTTTGGTGACCAAGATTTGACTTCGCCCTATCTCAGCCTCTTAATGACACCAAAAACCATTGAGCGAGTGAACGAGCCCGACCTCGCGTCGTAAAACATTTGAAATGATATTAGCCTGCCCATCCTAGCCTGCGAGCAGCTTGCCCGTCGTCTTTGTGGCGGGACGGCTTGCCGTTTGTCAGTACCAATATTTCGTCTTCCTTGTCCATTCAGATTCTGGATATTGTCTGTGAAGGATCGTACATGCCTTCTTCGAAAACTTGGATGACATGCTGTCAGTACATCCGACCCGGGATACTTGCACTACAATATGGAGCGCCTCGGGCACCCGCGGATCTTCAGGATGTGTTTTCGCCCATTCTGTGGCAATCATCCCAAGATATGTCGCTGCTGCAGGAAGGGAAGACAACTTCTCTATCTGGTTTTGTGCGGTCTTTCTCTCGCTCTTTGACAAGAAGGAAGACGGTGAGAGAGACTCTGTTTTATCCACTCTGTGTTGACGATAGTCGCGAGCGTAGATTTCCTCAGCAGATGCATCGATGGCCAGGTCACGCGCGTACCACCAGTTGTCCCGAAGATCATCCTTCTTATTAAGGGGAGTCGAGCGCTCCAGACCAATCCGTATCGAAGGCTGAAGACCGGGAAACTTCAAGAGCATGTACGCACCGGCAAATCGGCGAGAGTCTTCATCGGCTGCCGATGTGTATCCTTCGAGAAATGGCTTCAGCCGCGGACTCATCGTACCGAGGTCGGTACTCAATGCACGCGATACTGAATCCGCCTGCAGAAGAAAGGACCGCACCCACGTAGCTCGGTGCAAGGATGAGCGCAGGTTCGCTGGCAATGAAGAACTGTAACAAGCACTTCGGAGCAAGTACAACGGGACAAATCTGTTGAGTATGGACGCGTCCGGTGTGAAGAGCTCTTGAGTACCGGCTGGTTGCAGTGCGTAATCGTCGTCGAGGGTGATACCGCACGGGCGCTGATGGCAGTATCGAAGAAATTCTTCAAAGCTCTCGACGATACGCAATCGTTGGGCGAGTACCAGGTTCGTGTTTGAAACTGAACTGCGAACCGCTCGATTGGCGAGGAGGGCATCAATAAGTTTCCTCGCCGGTTCATGCTCCTTTCGCTCAATCTGCAGTCGGAGCTTTAGGAAATTCGCGGTCGCATATCCGGGGGCTCTCGCTGGAATGGCTACAGCTGCAACGAACAGTGTTGGCAATTCCGGCGTCGTTGGGCCTGCAACGGAGAGAGCCGCGACGAGCCATGCCTGTGATCGCGTTTCCTTCCACCGGTTGTACGCGTGTGTGAACCTGGCCGCATTAAATCGACCTATGAAGCAGGAATTCCAGTCGGCAAAATCGGACCGCTTGATGGAGGATCTGCCTCTGTATCGGTTGAGGAGTAGAATATAGTCCCCCCAATCTGTTGCGAATCTTAGGCCAACGGTCGTATCTGCAATACTACGATCCAGACGATAGAAGCATTCTTCCGTGTCCGTGCGAAACATGCAGAAATTCAGGAGCCGCTGGGCTGCCGGATGAAATTCTTTCATCGTGGGATCATTGAGGAGTATCGTCAGGTACGCTTCAGCTTTCTGCAGCAGGGAATCCTGGTCGCGAGCGAGGAGCGTCGCATGCCGGATCAGGCATCGCGCGATGAGAAACCTTGATGTCTGCCACCAGGGGGAGGAGGTGTCATTCGCTATTCTGCTGAACAGGGATTCGGCAACAGCGTAGTGCCGCAAGTAAAAGTGTGCAGCGGCCGTCTGATACGCGTGATCAGCTTGAATAGTGGGCGGCGCTCCCGGATCAAGCTGATGTGGGAGCTTTCCGGTCTTTACGCTGAAGAAAACGTCGTCTTGCGCCTGCACCCAATCGACAACATGGCGGCTGTGCGGACCAAATTGATCGATGCGATGCTGCAAGGTCCGCGTCGCGGTGCGAAATGCATCATCGTTGATATTGATGTAGAACGCGTAAACTCCCGTGCTCGTATCGCGCACGTCACCTCCTGTCGGGTAATACGGATCAGAGGTATATCCAAGTACCGCTTGTCGGGCGGAAAGCCACTCATTGTATGCGTTCGATGGTGTTTCGGTGCTTGTGCCGTGAGTAATGACCGAGTTGACAGTCGCTTGTTCCTTGGCCGACAAGGGGCGTTGGCTCAGATACCGATAGGCGACGAAACGGTAAAGGTCTGAGTACTCGGGCTGGACGATTCCAAGATTCCCCTGCAAAAAAGAGGTGACGTCGAAATCTGGCGACCACGTCTTGACAAACACAGTTGTCGGGAAAAAGGGCCCGCAGCTATACACGTTCACGTACGAGGCAACAAGAAAGCTAAGCATGACGACAATCAGGCTACAACGATAGATGTTCCTCATTGCCCGTATTCCTTCAGAAAATCATGATATGATCCGATTGTCCATGATCTTGGGTTGAAGACGTAGATTCTTTTTCTGTGTTCAATAACAGGAAATGGCTCGTCAGTCGAAACTCCAATGCTCTGGCGGCACAGCGGAAATGCAAAGTCTTTTCCCGCCTCAAGATGCTGCAAGACCCTGAGCCGATCCGGGCCGAGCCGAAAGAGCATTGGAATTGCATCTTCCACTGGAAGATCAGCCAGCCAAGAATCGGCCAAGCACCATGAGGCCAATGCCGTCATGGAAAGAGATACCGTGTGAGGGAGCTGGCTGCGCAACGCAATGAGGAGGGAACGATAAAATTGCCGTTCGGACCTCTTTGCATCGAAATCGACTTGGATTCCGCTCACACCTGGGATACTGCAAAGCTGCAGAATTTTCGCTGCGACCGCCTTGCTTTGCCTGACCGAGTAGATCGGGGTGGTGTGAACATTGGTCGACAGCCTTGCAACGGCTATGAGTCTCGTGCCATCCGGAACCTTGAGGGGTTGTAGACGAGGCCGTACGATCACCTGATCACTCGTTAACTCGATCGTCTGCGCGAGGAAGGCCACAGCCACTTTGTTGGGATCAATGAAATCCAGATTTTCGGGACGTTCCCAGGCCCAAAGCACGATCCTCGGCAATTTGCCGCATGAAGAACTATCTTGCGGGACCACCTGCGTGACCAGGAGCGCTTCGGTGACAAACAGAATAGCAGCAATGTGAAAAGTTTTCATAGCTGTGTGTTTGTTGTAGCAATCACACTTGAAGCTTGACAAACAGCTCACCTGCATGAGACTCACACAAAGGTCAGAATTAGTCCTTGGACCTTTTCCCTGGATCGAATTGTCGGGTGCTCACGAACACACGACCATCATTCGTCGCCACAAACAACCGGCCACTCGGATGCATCGCAATGTGCTTGACACACTGTGATGTAAGTCCCGCGCTGTACGAACGCCACACATTGCCCCCATCGCTTGAACAGAAAACACCAAGCGTAGTCGCGGCGAAGATCTCGTCGGTTACACCAACGTACACACTTGAAACTGTCCCCGCCAGGCCGGAGGTCCATTTCCATGATGTGCCTTCGTCGGTTGACCTATAGAAATTTCCGCCGCCTCGAACGGCATAGAGTATCCCACGCGAGTCTGACGCCATGCATTCCACCGAACGATCGAGATCTGCTCCGATGTTGCAGATGTACACAGCCCCTTTGGTCAGAAGTCCTTCGTTGGCGGGATTCCACGTGCGTCC
>JBGPAN010000272.1:0-5888 GCA_041480785.1 Bacteroidota bacterium
AGAAACTTGTCCCGAAATCAAACGCCCGTGTGAGAGCACCCAACGCACACTCCGTAATGTCGCTCCACAACGAGAGGAAACAGCATGTACCTGAACGCAACTTGGGGCGACATTAAACGCACGTGAGGTCCGTCCATCGCACGAGCCGTGATTTCGGGACTAGGTGATATACCAACCCTGGAAAAGAAGCCTGCCACACCTTAAGAGCAAGGCGACCTTCCGAAGGAAAAGCAGGCCTTAGCGTGTCCTTCCCAAGGTTGCGAGGGAAAACAAGAAAAAGGTAAAAGTCACCCCTTCGACCCTTCGATTACACTCAGGGTCGAATCCTGAGCATCGCCCTGAGCTTGTCGAAGGGCCTGTCGAAGGATTCGAAAGAAGGGGTCCAGGACATAGCCTCAGGCTCGGTTCTGGTTTCCTGCTTACGCAGGAATGACTGAGTTTTTCTTTGTGTCCTTTCGAAGGTTGCGGGGGAAGATTCGACGCGGACTACGAAACCCCGGAGGGGTTTGGTAACAAATGAGCCGTTCGTTTCAACGAATGGCGGGGAACCAACTCATGCGCTCACGCACCGCACAAATCCTTTTCCGCTCACTTGTGCAGCGTGTCATTCGATGCGCGGCCTAACGCTTTCATCGATTGCTCCCGTCCTTCGAGCGCGCGTGCATCGTTCGGTGCAAGGCGCAAGGCATGTTCAAAATCCCGCAGGGCCTCCTCGTGTCTTTTGAGCCGCGCGTACGAAAAGCCGCGTCGAATCCATCCCTCCACGTCTGACGGCGAGAGACTGAGCAGCGTCGAATATTCCGTCACTGCTTCTTCATCCCGATCAAGAGATTGCAGGATCAACCCACGATTGAACCTCGCGACAGGATCTGTTGCGTCCAGGTGAACGGAGATGTCAAGATCTTTCAATCCTTCCTCAGGCATCCAGCGGGCAGCTAATGAGATGCCGCGATTGTTATATGCCTCTGCATAGGTCGGATACCGGTGGATAACAACTCCCCAAAGGGATATTCCATTTTTCCAGATGCGACATTGTTGCTGAGTCAGCACGATCAGCATCCCCAGTATTCCACCTGCGAGGACGATGCGCAGAATGCTCGGGACGGGCTTCCACATCGATGGTCGTGCGTCGATCCACTTCCAGACGAGTGCTACCCAAAGGCTCACACCCACGAAGGGCAAGTACGTGAAGCGATCGGCAGCCATGGCACGGCCAACAGGGATGATCTGCGCCACAAGCAGATAAGGGACCAGAAAGAGGAAAAGTCCAAACACCGCCATCCTGTTGAAGCGGAGAAATCTCCACCATAGCCATCCAGCGAACACCAAAACGCCCGGAGAAATCCAAAACACAAAGGAATGGCCTTCCCGGATCGCTTCGGGATAAGGGTAGAAGGGAGACAAATGGAATGGAGCGATCCCTTTGCCAAGATAAAAGAGGACATTATAGCACGCTACGAACACACCTTGGAGAGGATCGAATGAAGGATCCTTCGGATTCACACCTGTGGAATATTGGGCAATGACCGCCACAACGCCAAAGAGAACGGACAAGAACAGCATCGGCACCTTCTCGAGCAATCTTTTTCGCGCGAGCTTGCCATCACATACGAGGTCATAAGCGAGAAAGAGTATGGGAAGGGTCACGGCTGTCGCCTTACAGAGAAGAGAAGCCAAGAACAGTCCACCCGAGGAATACACGTAGAGTCGCTTCTCCGTTTTCCGGTAGTTGATATACAAGATGAGCGAAGAAAGATAGAATAGTGCAGAGAGGACATCCTTCCGCTCGGCGATCCACGCGACCGATTCCACCCTGAGGGGATGAAGAAGCCAAAGGAGCGCTCCGAGCACAGCCCCCACCTCGTGCTCAGTCAGCAACATCAGAAGCCAAAACACCAAGATCCCATTCAGCGCGTGGATCAGGACGTTGGTGATGTGATGGATGAGTGGATTCCAACCATAGAAATGAAACTCAACAGCATAGCTGAAAAGAGTAACCGGAAGGTAATGATTCACACTGAAAGAGGAGAACATTTCGCGAATGGAATCCCACGACAGCTCTGTCACAAGCGGATTCCATGTAACGAGATACTGGTCATCCCAGTTGGTGAAACCATTGAAGAAGGTCGGCCAGAATGCCAGGATCGTTATCACGAGGATAACAATGGCAATGGCGGAAATTCGCAGGTTTGGATTCATGATGTTCCGCTGGAAGAAACCACCGATGGAGTTACCCGCTCTGCCTGAATGACACATTTTTGTGTCCAAAATAGCTCACGATGGCAGTGAAGAGGGTAAGAATCGCCTGCGTGAAATAGAAGTTCATTCCCAATATCTCGATGCAGAAAGGAAAAAGTACCAAAGCGATACCGATGGGAACCGAATAGACGACATAGTAGCGGAGATATTCTTTTAGGTAATTTCCCTTGGTCTTGAAAACGAAAAACTTGTGGCAGAGATACGCATTTGTAATATTTAAGATTGTAGAAAAGACGATTAAAAAAAGATACTGAATCTTATCCGAAAACAGATAGTACAGAATGGCCAACGACGCATAACCAAACGCGGTGTTCCATCCTCCCGCAACCAGAAACCTAAGTGATGTGCTGTTGTACGCCCGGTGAAGCGCAGTTCTAGTCAAAATTGATTCGTTCTTTCTCGATCACCAGCCATCTTTGGAAAAGGCGAGTGTAAATTGCGCCGATATATTCGCCGATAATGCCAAGAAACAACAGTTGCACACCTGCAAAAAAGAATATCCCGATTACAACCGGCGCTATCCCAAGCGAAAAGTTATTCCAGTAGATCAGCTTATAGACCGCATAGCCAAAAGCGACCAGAATACTGGCAAATGCCATAAAGGAACCGACGAAAGTTGCTAAGCGGAGAGGCATTTTCGAGTGGTGTGTTATGCCGTTCATCGCCTCGTTGTATAGATCGTAAAGGCTGTTTTTGGAGGACCCTCGTTTCCTAACGGGTCGCGTGTATTCAATCCGCGCTATGTCATATCCCATGTCACAAACAAGCCCCCGAGTATAGGGGTAGTGATCGCCGGTACTCCTGATAAGATCAAGAACCTTTTTGTCATATAGACCATATCCAGTGAAGTTTCTGATCTGCTCGGCGTCTTCAGACAGATACGCAATGACATTGTAGTAGAGCTTTCTCACCGCTCTCATAACAGGAGACTCCAATGACTCTTTCTTCACTGCGGCAACCACCTTATATCCATCCTCCCATTTTTTGATGAACTCCGGAATCAATTCAGGGGGATCCTGCAAATCAGCACATAGAACGATGACAGCATCTCCTCTTGTCTGAAGGATGCCATAGAGGGAAGATCTATGGAGGCCGAAATTTCTCATGTTCACCAGTATCTTGACATTCTTGTCTTCTGCCGCGATCCCCTTAAGTATCGATACCGTTTTGTCCTGGGAAGCATTGTCGATGAAAACATGCTCATATTTGAGATAGCCAATGTCCTCAAACACTTTTCTTACGCGGCTATAGACCTCTCTGATGTTTTGTTCCTCATTATAGCAAGGCGTAAAGACACTGACAGATTTCATGTCGAGCCCTTTCTCGTTTTCTGATGCAAGTTACATGACCTGCTATTCCAGAAACTTCGATCGCTATATTCTGATCCCCGCAGCGGTAAGTCTCTCCATCGGGACGGCATAGCAAACCAGCTCCCAGCATTCTTCTGCATACCTTCGCAAGAACAAGCGGTACCCGTCGGACAGAGAATTGATAAGCAAAGGAATACGCCACAAGTCATCTTGCCGGTGGTAGAGGCAGATGGCCCATACAGCTGAGGTACGCTTGAGCATCTGGCGGGCACCCTGAAGAGAATCGTATTCGGCTCCCTCGATGTCCATTTTAACATAAGTCGGCGTGTAACCGGCCACAATATTGTCCAGCGGCGCGCATTCAACCTTCACACCTGACAGAGCATTGGCGGCTGAAGTCACGGTTCCAGCGCCTTCAAAAGACAGCTCACCATCATAGCTGGCAGTCGCAAGGTGACACGGAAAGATTTTTCCGCGGATATCGCCCGTCAAGTTCGACACGAAGGCCTTGAGTTTGCCAAAGTTTTCTCGATCGGGCTCAATAGGGATAATCGCCTTGAACTTGTCTCCGCGCAGCCGTAGAATGGACCTCACAGTATCGCCATCAAAAGCCCCGCAGTCGACAAAGATCTCATCATCCGAAAGTGATATCAGGTCCTTTGGGAAATAGGTTTCCTCCACAGGTGATGGGCGCGGCAGGCCCTCAAAATCGAGCAGAAGCCGCCAGCGCAGTTGGGCAACATACTCTTGTCTCGAAGCATCGTCTGCCCATAGAGAGAGGGCTTCCCTTACATGTTCAGTCTGCGCGTAAATGCTGTTGGGCAAATCCAACGCCAAATGAGGCATGAGGGCTTCGGAGTATTTCCAATACAGATAAGCAAATGGCACCACCCTGAGGCAGTGCATGGACTTCAATTGCTGCCTCGCTGCCGAACCGTTATATATCGTCACAACGAACACGGCTTTGTCTCCGAATTTCTGCGCGGCCTCCTGAGGCGGGAGTACTCTGAGACCGTCAAGAGAGCGGTTCCAGAGATCCGGATTGTTGTCCACAAACGCCATTGGCTCAACGGCCAAACTACGCAGTCCTGCAAGCGTCCTGCGACCCAACGGACCGCATCCGAATAGAAGAATGGAGTCTGCAAAGTCTCCGGCGATTTCGTTGTACCTAGACCTGGCATGTTCCACCACGCTCACCGGATCAGAATTCAATAGTTTCTCCAGCTCACTCTCCACCGTACCTCTTTTCACGTTCATGATTTTTTCCCTAGAGAGGTGCCCAAGATGAGCACGCCATCTGCAAGGTATTGAGCCGCCCACCACTGAAAAATGCAGCCCACCAGAATCTACTTGCAGCGCCAAATACTCGGGCCGAGAGGCCTCGCATTTCTATACCCCCAAAGGCCGCCGGCCGTTGGCAGGGTACGGCAGTAGATGTATGGGGATTTCCAAACCAGTCGTACAAACGACGCAACTATTTGGCACCCAAGATCGAGTAAGTGATGTTGGGTGTCTTGGAACCGATGCCACCGCTTGCACGTCAGAGGGGCGTGACGATCGCACCGCGATCGACGAATTGTTGCGCCGCTGCGTGCTAGGCGATGGTCACCTTCAACAGTCTTTCCCAACAGCGAGGTGGTAGGATCACCGAATACAAAAGGGTCAATTCCAGGTTGGCGCACACCAGCAAGAGTCTTTCTGCCTGTACTTTCACCTCATATTGGCTGAGCTTTGATATGCATCTCAAATAACTGTCCAGCCACCGTCCACGACCAAAGCATGCCCGGTAATGTAGCTTGAGGCTTCCGAAGCCAAGAAGACCAATGCACCAGCCAATTCCTCAGGTCGTCCTATCCTTCCCAGGCAAGTTCGATTTCGAAGTCTCTCTAGGAAAAAATCGTCCTCCTGGATGCTGTTTGGCCCAGTATCCCGAATATTAGAGAAGGGTCCAGGCAGAATAGCGTTGGCCCGTACTCCGTAATGTCCCCAGAAAGAAGCCACGTATCTCGTGAAGGCCAGAAGACCTGCCTTGGCGACGGAATAACCAGGTGGATTCAGGAAACGCGTGTCATCATAGAGATGAGGGGATGGAGCCACAAGTGCGTACATGGTCGAAATATTGATAATACTTCCATGACCTTTAGCCTTCATCGCCGGACCTAGCTTCTGAACCGTAGTTGCTGCCCAGCATATACCACTTGTCAGGTTGCGCATCCACTGGTCAACTGAAGCTGCTTCGAGCGATCCGTCGGGTGTATTGAAACCTGTTCTTGGACCGAGCTCGTGAGCATTGTTGACCAAGATATCGATCAAAGATTC
>JBGPAN010000273.1:0-5887 GCA_041480785.1 Bacteroidota bacterium
ACACAATGTCTTTGGCAACTGGACAATTAGCAACGGAACATTCACGAACACGGGTTCGACGATCAACTTCGATGGCACAGGGGCGCAGAGTGTCACGTCGAACCAGGCCTTCAACAACTTCACCGTAGCGAAAACAGCGGGGACGTTGACTGCCACTGCTGCTCTGAACATCGATGGCAGCTTCTTGATGGCGACGGCTGGTGGGACCTTTGCTGCGGGAGCCTTCACGCACAACATCGGCGGGAACTGGACGATCAGCGCCGGAACATTCACGAACACGGGTTCGACGATCAGCTTTGATGGCACAGGGGCGCAGAGTGTCACGTCGAACCAGGCCTTTAACAACTTCACGGTCGCGAAGACCGCGGGGACGTTGACAGCAACGACAGCACTGGATATCAATGGCAACTTCGTGATGTCGACGGCAGGGGGCACGTTCGCCGCAGGAGCGTTCACACACAATGTCTTTGGCAACTGGACAATTAGCAACGGAACATTCACGAACACGGGTTCGACGATCAGCTTTGACGGCACAGGGGCGCAGAGTGTCACGTCGAACCAGGCCCTCAACAACTTCACAGTGGCGAAGACGGCCGGGACACTGACGGCGACCAGCGCCCTGAACATTGATGGAAACATCTTGCTGTCAACGGCGGGAGGGACGTTTGCTGCTGGAGCATTCGCGCATAATGTTGGCGGGAACTGGACGAACAATGGTGGGACGTTTACAGGGGGCGGCAGCACAGTGACGTTCAACGGGTCCGGCCAGTCAATCGGCGGCTCAAGTCCTACCACGTTCAACAACCTCACGATCAGCGGGACAACCGTCACTCTTACCAACAATGCTCCTATTGCAGGTGACCTCTCCATTTCAACAGGGACGTTCGATCTCGCTACGTACTTAGCCGATCGGACATTTGCCGGAGGCACGCTTACGTTGTCCAACGGAACGTTACTCAAAATCGGCGGCCCGAACACACTCCCGGCCAACTTCACGACGAAGACAATCGGAGCCAGCAGCACTGTTGAATACTACGGCGCCGCGCAGAATCTGACTACGGGTGTCACCTACGGGCACCTCACTGTGAGCGGATCAGCATCGAAGACATCTGCGGCGAACCTGACCGTCGCCGGCAACCTGACGCTCAACCAGAATATCCTCCAGACTTCCGGTGCTCTCACGATGACATCGACGACACCGAACAATGTATCGGGCACTGGAGAAGTACAGGGAGCCGTCCGACGGAATCACAACTTCACGGCTGGATCGAATTATCTTTTCAACAGAGCCAACGTGTACATCGGAACCGCCACAACAGCCGGCACCGATATCACGCTCGCGATGTCGCCGAACACCGATCCTACGTCGCCGGCAACAACGAAATACGTCAAGCGCAAATATGCCATTACGCCGACCACTGCCGGCAATCTGCAGACCATACAGCTCTACTATGCGACAGGGGAGCCTCAGGGAGGCGTGGATGAGGCGAAGCTCGGGCTGCGCAGCTACAACGGTACGAGCTGGTCGAAGATTAACAACGCGGGCCAGGTGCGCTCCTCCGGAAGCAACCTGGTGACATACAGCGGCTTCAACAACTCTCTCTCCGGTGTCCAGGAACTTGGACTCTACGGAATCAACTTTATCTCCTTCGCGAATGGTGCAGACCTTTCAACGAATGGAGGCTGGGACGAGAACGCGCAACCAGATGTAGCAGACGATGCGATTGTGGCGCACACCGGCGTTGTAACCGGTGCGACCGCGGTAAATGCCGGCACATTGACGATCAATTCGAGTTGCGATCTCTCGACAAATGGTGCTGGCGCTCTCACGGTCTCGACAAGCACGGCCGTCAACGGTACCATGAATGTAACGACCACGAATGCAAATCTCGCCGCAATCACAGTGGGTGCCAGCGGTCAGATTTCTGTCAACAGCGGTCGCACACTCACCGGCACGAGCCTGACGAACAATTCGTCCAACGCATCCACCTTCACAGGTAACGTGAGCCTGACCTCCCTGGTAAACAATGGCACCGGAGCGTTGAACTTCAATGGAACCGGCAGCTCAATAACTGGCGCGGTCACAAATGTTGCCGGAGCAACGATCAGTGTCGCTGGAACACTGAGCATCATGACTTCTTCCGTTCTGACTCTGAGCAGTGATGGCAACATAACACTCAGCGGCGGAAGTGCTGTTCTGAACGTTGGCATCTCGGGATTCGCGAGCAGCCTGACGATGTCAGGTACAAGTACACTTACAATCAACAATGCGGGCGGTCAACTGAACGTGTTTGGCAATTTGACAATTGGAGCGACTTCAACATTTAACAACATCGGTATCATCAACGTTGGCGAATAGGATCTAGATAAGAAAAATCAATTAACTATTTAAACACTTAACTAATCACCAAAGAGAGGAGGCACCAATGAGACACGAGACCGAGCGACCGCCATAGCACCAGAGGTGACCGTCACATTGAAAGTTGACGGTCGCCTCGAGGGTTGCCCTCTGAGCAAGAGCAACCCTGTTGTAGAATCACCCCGCCATGAAGAAGGCGGGTAGGCAATTAACAAATTAACCAATTAACCAGCTTCACAAGGAGCAAAATCATGAAAACGCAAGACTTATCACCCGGCGGAGCGGTTGGAGGCGGTAGGAACCACGGGTCACCGGCCCACAAATCAAAAGATCTTCCAAAAAGGAGAAAAGTCATGAAGTCTACAAATCGCGCAGTAAATCATACGATGAGAGGAGTGGGTATACTCTTCTTGCTCGTCGCGATGACGGTCTTCGCTTTTTCGCAAGACCTCATCCTCAGTCGCGACATCACAAACAATGGCACAATCAACGTCAATCGCAACGTGGTTAACAACTCTGGCGGGGGCAATACGGCGGTCTTGGTTGATGGGACTGGCATCGTCGTAGTTAAAGGAGCTGCCAGTGCAACCACGCACCAGATCAAGTCCAATGGCACGGCGGGGATCACATTTGCCAAGCTGGACATCCTTGGCGCCCGCACCACCACCCTGAAGATCGCCACAACAGTGAGAGATGCGTTGCGCATAGGTGATGGAACGACGGGATATACAAGCACATTCGACATAGAAAGCAACACGTTCGGCATCGGTGGAACATCAACGTTTGATAACACACACAGCACTGCAACGGTGACCTTCAGCGCCGGAACCGTGGCGTATACCAACGCAGGGCCAACTCAGACACTGTTAGATAAATCTGCGTTAGGTGGGCTTGCCTATGGTATCCTCAACCTTTCCGGAAACGCTAACTACACAGTTCCGGCTTCTGCTGCGCAGACCGCAGCGACGTTGAGCCACACAGGCTCTGGGACTGTGACGTTCAATGAGAGCATGGATGTTGCCACGAGCGCGTCAATCGGATCGCTGGCAAACATCGCTGCTACGAAAGTGCTGCAATTCACCACAACCGCGACTGGAACCATTACCAGCATGAACAACGGTTCAACTGGCATCCTGCGAAAAGCGGGGACGGCGGGTACTGTTACCGTCACAACCCTGGCGGGTAATCTGGGCACGATTGAACTTACCGGTGCTGGAGCTTTTAGCTTCACGAATGCAGCGGTCAACGGCAACATCATTCAGGCAACTGCTCCTTCGACAGGCATGATTACTTTCGCGAACAACCTGTCAGGAGCGGGATCGCTCACGCTGGCTGGTTCATCCATGGTGCAGTATGCCGGAACTGTCGCCCAGGGCGGTGGCTTCAGTTATGCTTCGGGCTCGACTGCGCGGTTCAATGGTGCAGTTGATCAATCGGTTCCAGGAACAACATACTACACACTGGATCTCGTCAACAGCAACATAAAGAGCCTGGGTGCTTCGACAGATATCAGAACGGCTCTGACTGCATCGTCTGGCAGCCCAGCCGTGACGATTGCCGGAGCAACAACCTTGAACACTGGCGCAACTGCTGACATCAAAGGCAACCTCACTGTCGATGCAGCACTCACTACGACCGGGGCTGGAACGGTCACCTTGAGCGGTGCCGGACAGAGCATCGGCGGCACGCAGCCAAGCGTTACCTTCAATGGCCTCACCCTTGCGGGCTCGGCAGCCAAGTCAAGCAGCCTCGATATTGCCGTGAACGGCACATTCACGCCGACATCTGGTATCGACATGGCTACGGCAGACAAGACCTTGTATGCGAAGGGAACTGTTGGCGCCTATGGTGCCTTGCAGGAAGTGAAGGGCAAGATGAAGAGAGACGTTTCCGGCACAGGCGTGGCTATCAAGATGAACAACGATATCACTGATGTCACCTTTGCGGTGGCAGCACCTTCGGATTTCACTTTGGATCTCCGTCCCGCAACATCTCCGACGGGTGGCAACCTGGTGTTTGACGTGAATCGAAAGGCCACGATGAGCTACACGGCTTGGGGTGTCACCGGGTCTGCGACATTGAAGCTTGCATACCGGTATGGTGAAAGACCATCAGGCGGTGGAAACGAAGCGAAGACCCGTTACTATGACGTGACAGATGGTGCAAAGACTGCCACTGGATACGCCGTCACACGTCTGGCCTCAAGCGCAGCCGACGCGGCAAACTCTGATATGGGCTACGTCTCTTTGGCCGGGATCAACCCGACCGGCTCAGGAACAACGATTGCTCGTTCGATCATTGCTTTGAACTCAGAAATCAAGATGACTGGCGCCTCCTTCCCATTCGTTACAATCGCCAACGCCCAGCCGTTCACCACTGCCGGGACTTGGGATGAAGACGTGGTTCCCACTGCAAGCGATGATGCACAGATCAGTCATACGGGCATAACGGTGCCTTTGAACGCGTTCGCCGCGACTCTTACGATCGACGCTTCGAAAGACATCACGGTTGGAGGAGCGGATCTAACGGCCACAACCATCAACGATGCGGGTGCCGTGGCTGTCAGTGCAACTCGCACCTTGACAGCAACGACCTATAACAAGACTGTCGGCTCGAGCACGTTCACGGGCAAGGCAGCTCTTACGAGCTTGCATATGACAGGCGGATCACTCGCTTTCAACGGAACGGCTGGAGACGCAAGCACAATTCAGAATGCCGTGACATTGGACAACGGTTCTTCGATCTCTGTCGGTGGAAGCCTCTCAGCGGTGACAGCATCAGCGGGCGATTTCACGCTCAACAATACCGCATCGCTGACATTGCCGAATGCTTCATCGGTTCTTAATGTCGGTGTCACCACGATTGCCAGCAACTTGAAACTCAACGGCACATCAACAGTGACGGTGACTAACGCTGCGGGTACCCTGAGCATCTTTGGTAACTTAGAAATCGGCGCAACTGCCGGTCTCACAAATAACGGAATCATCAACGTTGGTGAGTAAGAATCAGATGGAACGCTGGCGAACTACGCAACCGTCGCAAAAAGGATGGGCTTTCGCTCCTTGGGCATCAGAGATCCATTCTGTGACCAGGCGGGCAATGGCGCCGATCCTTCAAGAGGCTTGATACGGAGTGGCGGTTGTCAGAAGCTAGCATATTCTCTCTGAATCATATCAGTCAACGGAGGTGCCGTGAGGTACCGGATGCGTAAAAGACGGCTGGACATGTCAGCCGGAATAGGCAGAACAAGAAGCAGGCTCACAAGCTTTTTTGCGAGCGATGCGGAGCATGAGTTTCCGCGGATAAGAAGTGCCGGGATGTTTCCGATAAGATCGTTTGGGAGGTCCGGATGTCCGCAACTCCTTCTCATGCAGCCGACGTCCTCTGGCAGAAGAGCAGTGGGCGACAGGCAAACAAGCAAGGCGTTTCCATGATACAAAACAAGAGACTTCGAGGTTGTCCAAAAAGTGTTTTGTCATTTCGACCGCAGGGAGAAATCTTACTTTTCATTCAGATTTCTCAGTCGCT
>JBGPAN010000274.1:0-5865 GCA_041480785.1 Bacteroidota bacterium
ATAGCGTTTGAGAATCTCTTCCGGGTTGGCCTCGAGCACGCGGGCATAGGCACGGAGAAACGCCCGAATGTATGTTTGAGGAAGGACGGAGAACCTTCCGGCCTCCATGGCCTCCAGCATTCTTTCGCTGATGCGTGTCGCTTCAGAGATCGCGGCAAGAGACATCTGCTTTTGCTCGCGAAGCCTGCGTAGTTCTTCACCAAATGACTCAAGACTCATACTGCGCTGTTTCGGGCTGAGGATGTACGGAAGGTTGAGTTTCGTCGAAAAATGGTACCGATTATTTCACCGAGTTGCAACGATTACGAAGAAGAGACACACAGGAAAGAGAGCGACGATTAGTCGTGCTTTTCGTCGAACACATCACGTAACACTTTGGATAATTCTTCCATCTGATATGGTTTCTGCAGGAAACCATCGGCGACGTCATTGAGGGTCGTCGGCTCCAGGCTGGTATTGCTGTAGCCGGTCGAAATAACAACCCTCAGGTCGGGCTTGATTTCTTTCAACTTGAAGAACGTTTCTTTTCCGCTCATCGTCGGCATGTTCATGTCAAGAATAACAAGGTCAAACGGTTCCTTCTTTCTTACAAGATCAAGTGCTTCCTGGCCGCTCTCGACGAATTCAACTCCATAGCCCATGGTGTCCAGCATCCGACAGATCATTTCACGAACGTGCTCCTCATCATCAACCACAAGAATCCGCTCGCTTCCATGCCGCAACCGCTGTTCCTTAAGGCCGCGCTGGAATTTCTCCCTGTCGGCAACCAAGGGGAAGAACATGGTAAACTGCGACCCCGTTCCGACTTCGCTCTGCACCGTAATGAATCCTCCGTGCGAGTTGACAACTCCATAAACCACAGAAAGCCCCAGGCCCGTCCCTTTCTCTTTCGTCGTGAAGAAGGGCTCGAAGATCCTTTGCTGGACAGCTTGTGACATGCCTGCTCCCGCATCATGAATGGCGACCGAAGCAAACTCACCGGCCCGGGCTTCGCCGAAGACGCTCGTCGACCGGATGTCAGGGTTCAATGCCTGACTTCGGATCGTGATGGTTCCTCCGTTCGGCATGGCATCACGCGCATTGATCAATAGATTGAGAATCGCCTGCTGCAGTTGGCCGTCATCCCCTCTGATGATGGCAAGATCGTTGGTCAGTTCTTTCTTGATCGCAATACTCTTGTCGGTGCTCCGCTCAAACAGCCGGAGGGTCTCCTCGATGATGTCGTTGACAATGATGGGGCGAAATTGAGGTGTGCTCTTCCGGGCGAACGTCAACAATTGCCGCGTCAGGCCCGCCCCTCGCTTCGCAGCAGTCTCAATGATATCAGCAAAATGAAACCACTGGTTGGTTTTCCTCATCTTCCTTTTCATGATCGCGGTTGAGCCGAGAATAGAAGTGAGGATATTGTTGAAATCGTGCGCAATGCCGCCTGCGAGGTTTCCAATACTGTCAATGCGCTGAGCGTGAAAGATCTTTGATTCCAGCTTCTTCTTTTCTGTAATATCGCGGGCCACAATACGAATGAATGCGGGCTTTCTCGATTCATCATAGACGATGGACGTGTTGACACTGACGTCGACAATATCGCCGGCTTTTGTCAAGACTTGTTGCTCGTGACCGGAGACCTCGCGATAATTCTCAAACACGTCATTGATGAGCGTCCGAACAGCCGCATGACTATCCGGAGCATACAATGTCAGCAGCGAATGGCCTACGAGTTCATCCTTGCGATAGCCGAGGCGGTCTGCCTCCGTCTGGTTGCAGCTAACAATGATTCCCTCGCGATTGACGATATGATACATGTCGGGGGAATGTTCGAAGAGATCCATATAGCGCTCTTCGGATTTTCGGAGCTGTTCAAAGAGTGTTGCGTTCTCCAATGCTACACCGATCTGGTTGGAGAACGCTCCCATCAGGTTCAATTGTTTCTGCAGAATCGCCTTGCGTTCGACGCTCGCGACGACGATCGCTCCCGCGAACTTGTCTTTCATGATAATGGGAACGGATGCCCATGAACCGATTCCGCCGAAGGTCCATTCTCCTTTGTTGTCCCACCGCCTCGGCTTCATCTTCGAACGCGGCAGACGTACCCATTGAATATCACTGCTCTCAATGTCCGTGTCCGGTTCGATAATGGTGAACGGGGGCGGCTCGGCTCCTTCTGCTGCACGCAATATGAGTCTCCCCCCTTCCAGGTGATAGATCCAGCCGTAGTCGGCATCGAGGAGCCGGCGAATCTCACGGATCGACTCCCTCAAGAGAAGTTTCATACCAACCGAGCGATTGACTGCCTCTGCGATGGTATTGAGCGCCATCAGTTCGCGTTTCTGTTCTTCGAGCTGCTGACCGTACTTCAGCGTAAAGAGGACATTGATGAACCCCAAAACACCCACACTGGTCACGCTCCCAAACAGCAACCAATCGAGCCTGTTGCCGTACGTGAAGACGCGGATACTGACAATGGTTGCCAGCGAGACAACCACGACAACAGATGCCACGACCTGGGCTTGCTCAACAGGCCCGAGGGACGTACGGAATTTCCACAATCTTGAGAGTTTCATGGTCGGGGGCTGAAATGGACACAGAAAAAGTAGCAACACGGGGCATCAATAGCAAGTCAACGCAACACGAACTGTCGTGGGGTGTGATTAACGCGGGAGGTACTGCTTGAGGATCGACACCATATCATTCTTGTCGTACGGCTTGGGGAGGCAAGCCTTGGCCCCAAGTTCACGGGCAACCTTCTTTGCGTAGAAATCATCGATCGCCGACAGGAAGACGACCGGTGTCCCCGAAATCGTCGGCTGCTTCTTGATCTTGTCCAGCAGATCGAAGCCGTTCATATCCGGCATCGTTAGATCACTGACAATAAGATCGGGGCGATATTTGATGAGCAGCGTAAGGGCCTCAGCAGCACTCTGCGCTTCTTTTACCTGGTACCCTTCCCTCCGAAGCATGATTGCCATGCTCTTCAACCAGGACGGCTCGTCATCAACAACAAGGATTTGTTTTTTCCTGTCTTTCATCGCTCATCATAATCAAGATGCATTCTGAAACAAGGTACAAACTGCACCCATCGAAAGCAACTCCAGTGCAGAAATCGTTTGTCCCTTGTAATCGTTTGTCCCTTCTTCTTCCTTACAACCCCAATTCTTTGAATATGATTCCCCTTTTCCCTACCTTGTGACGGCTCTCAATCACTTCACGACAAGGAGTTCCCATGAACCACGATCGTCGGGAGTTTCTCAAGGCAACGTCTTTGCTGGCCGGTGCTTCCCTCGCAGGGGGATTCACGGATTTGCACGCCGAAAACCTTATTGCACCACAGCAAAAGAACGCCCGTATGAAACTCCGTTTTCGCCCGTACACGCTTGAGTTGAAGCATGTATTCACCATCGCGAACAGTTCGCGCTCAACCACACCGGTTGTTCTGACAGAGATCGAGTACGACGGAGTCATCGGCTACGGTGAGGCCTCTATGCCTCCCTATCTCGGAGAATCGCACGACACCGCCACCGCATTTCTCGCAAAGGTTGATTTGAGCAAGTATGAAAACCCGTTTGAGCTCGAGACGATCCTTCGGGACATCGATGCAATCGCCCCGGGGAATCCGGCGGCAAAGGCTTCTGTGGACATCGCGCTTCACGATCTGATCGGGCGATTGATGGGGCAACCGTGGTACAACATCTGGGGATTCAAGAAGACCGCCACGCCGTATACCTCGTTCACGATCGGCATTGATACCGAGGATGTGGTCCGCCAGAAAACAAAGGAGGCAGCGGAGTTCAAGGTCCTGAAAGTGAAGCTTGGCCGCGACACGGACAAGATGATCATCGAAACTATTCGATCCGTCACCGACAAACCCATTACCACAGATGTCAATCAGGGTTGGAAGGACAAACAATTCGCCCTTGATATGGCACACTGGCTGAAGGAGAAGGGGGTGGTATTCATCGAGCAGCCAATGCCAAAGGAACAGGTGGACGACCTTGCCTGGCTGACCGAACACAGTCCGTTGCCCATCTTTGGCGATGAAGGTGTGCAACGTCTCTCGGATATCAAGAAGGCGGTTGGCGTGTATTCAGGCATCAACATCAAATTGATGAAGTGTACCGGCATGCGAGAAGCGCACAAGATGGTGGTTCTTGCCCGGTCTCTCGGATTACAAGTCATGTTGGGATGTATGACGGAGACGTCGTGCGCAATATCGGCTGCTTCGCATTTGTCTCCCATGGTCGACTACGCCGACCTCGACGGTGCATTGCTCATCAGCAACGATGTGTTCGATGGGACGAAAGTGATTGACGGGAGGGTAACGCTGACGGACCGACCGGGCATCGGTGTGAAGAAGCTGTAGCAACAAACAACTTCGGCGTTGAATATTGGGAGTTGGATATTGTCCAGGCTACTCGCACTCTTTCGCCGTAAAGCTAGGGCAATATCCAATGCCGAATGTCCAAATTCCAATAACGAAGTTTGGTCTTTCTATTTCTTCGAGACTTCCGGAACCGGTTGTGTACCGGTGTATCGACGGGCGCGAACGAAGCGTCGCAGTTCGGCCTCGTTGTAGTTCGCAGCAGATGAGTCAAAGCTGTTGATCTTCACCCCGGCCCCGCCGGGGGTGTGGATGAATTCTTTCTTGCCGAGATAAATTCCCACGTGGGTTATGTTCTCCGGCCTCTCTGCCGTCGCCCCACGCCCAAAAAACAGCAGGTCACCTTTCCTCAGATTTTCAAAATCATTTCCTTTTTCCACCACTTCTCCTCCGGCCGCCTGCTGGGAGGCATCGCGGTCCAGTTCGAGCCCGTTGAGCCTGAAGACAGTCTTCGTAAACCCTGAGCAGTCCATTCCCTTCGCTGATGTTCCCCCCCACAGGTAAGGAATGCCAATCAGCGATTTCGCAGTGGCTTCGATGTTTTCCGGCGTCAACTTGCGCGTATTCTTCCAGTGCCCGTATTCATCAACACTTGATCGTTCGATGTAGCCCTTCCGACCGTCGGGGATCTCTACGGCAACCCACGAACCGGCATTATTCAATCGCTTGAGCAAAACGCCGGCGACGGCGTCACTCACAGGTTGCGATGATGCACTCGGATGATCGCGTATAAACGTGAAAATCCTCGTAGCAATCACTTTCGTGGCGGACTTCCATGCTTCCACACCGGCTTCCGTTGTCACCTTCATCGCACTCTCTTCCAGCCATCCGAGGTAATTGTCGGGCAGTTGGATAAAGTACCACCCACCATGTTTCTTCAGGAGTTTGACGACCATCCCCATCATTGCCTGCGAGCACATTTCGGCTTGGTGCCTCGGATTGGTGCGCGCGTTGCCAACGCTGACGGAAACAATTCCGAACCGCTTGTCGCCAAGCTGGGGATCCGGCAGGACTTTCAGGCTGTCGATGATCTGGCCGCCGAGACTTTTGTGCACCAGATCCATGACGTCCTCTTTCGCCTTCGGATTATCAACTTCTCCCCGGACGATGGCACCACTCCCCTGTTGAACACACGTGACATCGAACACAGCCACGCGTCGATCTGGTGCATAGTGTGCTTTGAGCGAGTCGATCGCCGCTGTGAGTGGAGAGGTCGCCTTTGAAAGTTGTGAAAACGACGAGAGGCTGCAAAGAAGCGTCGCAAGAACTGCGATGAGAACGGTTTTAGTTTTCATAGAAGGTGCCAAGGAATAATTTCAACAAACGGACTTGCGTGGGTTCACGTCGCTCCCACCGGCGAAAATATACCTTGAATCTCGGTCGCTTTCAATCCGTTATCGGGTCACGGGACGCCTTTATTCGTTTTTCAGCGAGCTTGACATAGCCGCGGTTCTTCTCATAGCCGATAAAGTGGCGCTTTGACATCAGGG
>JBGPAN010000275.1:0-5836 GCA_041480785.1 Bacteroidota bacterium
AACATCGGAGGAAAACTGCTCGAGGTAAAAGTAAGACACCGGTACTTCAGGGCATGTTTTCCAAAGGGACGGAGCTCCGCAAGGAATTCTTGGGCAAGACCTACAAAGCCAAGATTGATGCTGGGGGGCGAGTTCGCTGCAAGGGAAAAGTGTTCAATTCACCTTCGGTCGCGGCGTGGGCGGTCACTGGCCGTCCGACGAACGGTTGGAGTTTTTGGAAGTACCAGGATAAGAGCGGGAAATGGGTGATGCTGGACAAGTTGAGGAAGAAGGGGTGACTGCGGTAAATGCTTGCTCGACGATGGATATGCAGATGACAACGGGCTCGGGCGTGGGCCTGCTTGCCTGCTCACGACGAAAGAAAGACCTTTGGCAATCTACGTAGGTACGGACAGATGAACTACTTCCTATTTCTAGATGAATCGGGAGATCACGGCCTTGTGAACATCGATCCGGGTTTTCCCGTTTTCGTTCTCTGCGGCGTGATAATATCTGAAGAGAGCTACGCGCAAACGAGCACTCGTATGAATGATCTGAAGCGCCGGTTCTGGGGTGAGAAAAAGGTAATCTTCCACTCGAGAAACATCCGCAAGTGTGAGGAAGAATTCCAGATATTATTCGATCAGGAAATCAAAAAGGAATTCTATGAAGCAGTCAACGGACTCGTTTCTTCATCGCAGTACATCATCATTGCGTCAGCAATCAACAAGGAGAATCACATTAGGCAATACGGTAAGCTGGCGAGCGACGTTTACGAAATAGCTCTTTCGTTCATTATCGAGAGAGCAGTCTTCTTTCTCGACGATGAGCCGGCACAGGACAAGCACTTACACGTTGTTATAGAAAAACGAGGTAAACGGGAGGATCTCAGCTTGCATGAGCACTTCCAAAGGTTGTGCTCGCGTGGGACTGGGTACGTGTCATCGGAGAGGATCAAGGGATATCAACTGGATATCGAATTCAAGGCGAAAAAAGATGACGTGAATGGGCTTCAACTTGCCGATTTGATTGCTTATCCCATCGCCCGGTACGTGCTCGATCCCAAACGCGCGAATCCTGCCTTCGATGTTCTTGATCCGAAGTTCTATGCAAAGAGCGGTCGCCGTTATGGGCTGAAGGTGTTTCCATAAAGCAATAAGCCCGCCGAAGCGGGCTTGGTTGCCGACCGGGGACACCCCGATCCAAATATCGATTTGGAGGCGAAGCGCAGCTTTCGCTGTAGAATCCTCCGCCACCAATATACGAAACTCCATCGTGGCTGTCAAGAGCTCCTCATTGGCAAATTTCGCTTAAATGAGGAAGATCGGCCGATCTCCCTATGATAGCCTGCAAGACCTGGACAATTATTAAATCATCCATTCCTCGATGAATGCGTCCGCACACTTCTCCTCCAAATCTAAGAGTCTCTCCGGCCTCCAGTGTCACAGGCTCACATGAAGAATCAGTATTTCGGCGATATCAACGATTTTCGAAAGTATGGAATTCTGCGCGGCCTAGCCGGTCCGCCGTTGCGCCTTGTCGTCTCGTGGATGCTGACGCCGGATGATGGGAGAAGCGATGGCAAGTTCACTTCTTACCTCGCTGAGCCAACCCGCTGGGGGCAAAAAGATCCCGAACTGTTTCACTTTCTTCGCAAAGAAGTACATGAAAAGGGGAAACGTGGGGTCGCTTCATTGGAATCGTCAGGAATCCTTCCAAGTGCCAAATTCATCAGCACGGTTCTCGATGGCTCGCCGGAAACTCGTAACAAATGGTTAAACGAGACCTTAGACCTTGCTGGTCTAAGATCGCTTGTCTTCTTCGATCCGGACAATGGACTTGAGGCGAAGAGCGTTCGCAAAGGCAGTCTGGAATCATCAAAATACCTCATTTGGGACGAAGTCGAGCGCGTCTGGTCGAAAGGCTCGTCGCTTCTCATCTATCAACACTTCATACGGGAAAACCGCGAGAGATTCTTGAACCGTCTGGCTGGTGAATTCTGCTCTCGCCTTGGAGCGGTAAAGATATCGGTCCTGCGAACTGCAAATGTTGCGTTCTTTCTTGTCCCTCAGAAAGATCAGGCAGAAGTATTGCATCGGAGAGCTGAGCAGATAGGCGTTCGATGGGGGGACGAGATTCGGATCGAGCATTTTGCCAGATGAAGGCGTCCTTCAGCCGAGGGACAAAGGCGTCCTTCACCGAGAGACAAAGGCGTCCTTCACCGAGAGACAAAGGCGTCCTTCAGCGTGAGATAAAGGCGTCCTTCAGCCGAGTCTAAGCTGAGAAGAAGGACGCCTTTTACAGGAGGAAGGACGCCTTTTACACGACGAAGGACGCCTTTTACACGACGAAGGGCGCCATCCACAAGACTACATCACAACCGCAGACTTTCACAACCATGGAAAAAGAGTCCGAAATCGTGTTAGGCGGTGTCAAGCTCACGTGTAAACACTGCGGTCACGACCGTTTTAATACTCGCAACGCATTGTTGAACACGAAGGTGCTGACATTCTTCGAGACCGATTGGCTGGCAAACACCGCGGAAGTGTTTGTGTGCACACAATGCGGTTTCCTGCATTGGGTCCTGCCGCCTGATCCGTCGACAATCGAAAAAAGAAACCCGGCGTAGAAGAAAAATGGCCACAGTTAGAGGGTCACGCTCTGTCGTGACCGGTCTTGACGGACGCGACGGAGCGCGTCCCTCCGATTCCTACCGCTTTCTGCAAACTCAAATTTATTGCGCGTGTCTGCAGAATTCGTCTCATTTTCGATGGTGTCGAGCTAAAGGCGTCCTTCAGCTAAGGCCATTCCTTGAAGAAGGACGCCTTTTGACGGTTCAGAAGGACGCCTTCTGCCATGAACGTGAGATAATCCTCTCCCTTCATCTCGAAATCGAAGTATCTCTCCGGGCTCCAGTGCCACAAACTTCTCTGGTTCTACTACAACGCCAAAGACCAGATCCCCGCGTTTGATGCGCAGACACAGGCGATCTTTGAAGAAAAACGTCTTCTTCTCTTTTATGCCAACAGGAAGATCTTGTGTCTGAATCAGAGATTTGGCTCGTTACCCATGGATGAAGGCGTCCTTCCGCCAAGTGCAACCTCAGAAGAAGGACGCCTTTTACACAACGAAGGGCGCACTCGCACAGCGGCCTCGAAGGCTTCCACTTTCTGCCAACGCAAATTCACTGAATGTGTGACGGAAGATCCCTTCATTAGTCCGGGATGGCTCAAAGGACGAATATCATGAGGGCTTTGATATCCAGGCAGATTGTTGCGTCGGTCCAGTCGGTTGAAAACCGTATACTCTTGATTCGCGGGCAGAAGGTGATGCTTGACAGCGATCTTGCAGAGCTGTACGGCGTGTCAACAAAGAGGCTCAATGAGCAGGTGAAACGGAATCTCAGGCGATTTCC
Organism: Bacteroidota bacterium; assembly: GCA_041480785.1. GTDB lineage: Bacteria > Bacteroidota > Ignavibacteria > UBA10030 > UBA10030 > UBA9647. The sequence continues at coordinate 3,395 of JBGPAN010000275.1, forward strand.
AGCTGATTTCATGTTTCAGGTGTCGAAAGAGGAGCATCAAGCTCTAAGGTCGCATTCTGCGATCTTAGAAACGGGTCGGGGTGAACATAGCAAGTACCTGCCACGGGTGTTCACAGAACAAGGCGTTGCAATGCTGTCGTCAGTTTTGAGCAGTGACCGCGCCGTCATGGTAAATATCGAGATCATGCGAGCATTTGTCAGGTTGCGTGCCATGCTGGCACTGCACACAGAGCTTGGGAACAAGCTGCTAGACCTTGAGCGGAAGTACGAGGCACACGACATGCAAATTCGCGGAGTCTTTGAGGCTATCCGACAACTCATGAGCCCGGAACCGAAGCCCAAACGGCGGATCGGATTCGATGTAAAAGGCGGCTGAGATGAACGAGATAAAGGCGTCCTTCAGATGAGTCTAAGCTGAGAAGAAGGACGCCTTTTACTATGGATGACACCGGGTCAGCCCTCCGAAACCCTTGCTCTGCGTGTGTTTCTTTCGTATCTTTTTAGTCGAGCGTTTGAAATTGGCGGGTGAGAAGTAAGAAGTTCTTCTTCCCATTCCGCATATTCACAAGCGCTTCTTTTTCACCAATCGGCGATCAACAATCGGAAATGTCCTCGCGCCCGTAGCTTCCAAAATGGCCGGCGAACGTTCTCTGTGAGAAGCTGCCATTTTGAGAATCCCGTTGAGCGAAGCGAAACGGGATCTGATCGGCGCTTCGTCTATATTAGTTTCAACCGCGGCCGTAGGTTCGAAAGTGGCCTGCGAGCGTTTTGAGCGAGCAGCTGCCACTTTCAGAATCCCGACGTCTTCAGTCGGGATCTGCATCGGCGCTTATGCAATCTGAGTTTTAGCCGCGCCCGTAGCTCAGCTGGATAGAGCGACAGCCTCCGGAGCTGTAGGCCAGGCGTTCGAATCGCCTCGGGCGCACGAATTTAGGGGTGGAGGACCGTGATATTCAGGAAGACTCTCGGTTCTTTGTTTGTCCATTTCTCTTTAGAAGAGAAATGGACGAAAGAGAACTTCCCGAAATCAAAACCCTCGTGTTGGAGCATCCAACCCGCGTGCCGTAATCTCGGCGCGTGAAGTTGGACGTGATCCCCCAAGAGTGGTCGAATTGCACCGAGATTGAACGCACGGCGATGTCCGTCCCCCCGCCGTCCAATGATTTCGGGCAGCTCGGCGCATGTGCTGGGTTGATTTCAACGACGCTATCGAAATCGTTCGCCGTCAGGTTCCGGGAAGTATGACGAACGCTTGCTTATTTTGAGTGTATTTGCGTGGCTCAGAGCCCGCGAAATCGATGGCGGTGTGAGGTGGCGGCACTAACCAGTGGGTTTAATATCGGTGCGAATTGAGTAATCTCAACTGTTCGTACTCGACATGGCGCGCCGATATTACGGAATGTGCGTAGGAGGCTATACACGGGCGTTTCGATTTCGCTGTCCTTTTTTCTCGCTTTCAAAATACGAAAGGCGGGATCCCGTACTGCGGGACTTTTTGTCCATTTTCTTTTTGGACAAGCAAAAAGAAAATGGACGACAGAGAGCGTAGGATTTATCGTGGGCAAGATTATCAATGATCTGAACACAATCAAATACACAACCAAGTCAGGAATGATACATGCTTAAACCAAAGAGGAAAATCACGAAGAAGGAAATCAAAGAGGATAAACTAGTCACGACCTACTTTGAAGCGACCAATTGGTACGAAACAAACAAAAAGATCGTCAATGGGGTCCTTGGAGGGATTGTCGTCCTCGCCATTGTCATCGTTGCGTACATGAACAATGTCAACTCCAACAATACTAAGGCCAATACCGACCTCGGAAAGGTCGTTTCATACTACGACCAAGGAAAGTTCGATGTTGCCATCAGCGGCAATCTGCAGGAGAACATCCGCGGCCTCCAGTCCATCGTAGACGACTACGGCAGCACGAAGGCGGGTGAGCTGGCAAAGTTCTACTTGGCAAATGCATATTTCGCACAAAACGACTACGACAAGGCACTGAAGTTTTTCCTCGACGTCAACGTGAAGGACGATATGATCACCGCCTCCGCTATCGCCGGGGCCGGAGCCTGCTACGAGGCGAAGAACGACTATGAGAAGGCAGCGTCGACGTATGAAAAGGCTGCATTCAAGTCAACCAAGGATGTCAATGCTGCTGAGAATATGTTCCATGCCGCGCGGAACTACCTGACAGTAGGGAAGAAAGAAAAAGCAGCCGAGCTGTTCAAGAAGGTGAAGAAAGAATTCCCGACTTCCATCGTAGCCAGGGAAATCGATCGCTGGATTGCTCAGGCGAGTGCCTAGAAGTCATCTCGATTAATCTTGCGCAAAGGCGCGAGGAATTTGCATGGAAGCTGGTGTCAGGACTTTTGTCCTGACACTAACGTGCTCATTCTGCCAGGTAAGCGTCAGGCCCGAAGGGCTCCTTCGGAGAGGAA
>JBGPAN010000276.1:0-5824 GCA_041480785.1 Bacteroidota bacterium
CTCGTCAACCCAGGCGGGTTCATAGTTGTTCATGATTACAGTAATCCCGAGTCCGACTGGGCTTGTTCCAGAGCTCTCAATGAGTTCCTCACTGACAAACCTGAGAAGCTAATCCTTATCCCGGACGCATGGGGAACCGCTCTTCTCCGAAAGGTCTGAAACACATACTTGCTCATAGCAGCAGCTGCACATAATACTTTATAAAGAGTCGGCGTCAAGAGAAAAGTCCATTTCCATGCCGTCGCGATGTCAACGGATTTCGGGCTTGTTCAGAGTAGACAGAAGGAGTTCGCAACGGCAATGCCCGCCCGCCGACGTCCGCAGGACTTTGGCGGGCCCGCCTTCGCTATCGCTTCCGCCTTCACGTTGTTTCGGCGGACAGGACGGCGGGTAAACGTTTTTCCTAAACGATTTGCGATTGCTATGAATCGCTTCGCGCAACGCGGCATCAGGCTGCTGCGGTCGCTCGTCATCGCTGCCGCATCAGCTCTCATCATCTGGACAATCGTACTCATGATCTTCGAAGAGAAGTTCATCTACTTCCCTCAGAAGTATCCACAGGGGGCATATGTTCAGGCGCGGTCCATCCCGAACCTTCGCGATTGCTGGATAAAGACAGAAGACAGCGTCACAATCCACGCTTGGTTTGCTCCTGCAGAAAGCGCAAAGGCTACATTTGTTGTTTCCCATGGCAATGCAGGCAACATTTCCCATCGGTATCTCCTTCTTCGGTCGCTGCAGCGCCACGGTTTCAATGTACTGATGTACGACTACAGGGGATACGGGCGGAGCGAGGGAACACCGACTGAGGATGGAATCTACAAAGATGGGCTCGCGGCGTACGACTACGCGGTTACACTCACGGAAATCAAACCAGGACCGGTGATCCTCTGGGGGACAAGTCTCGGCGGTGTTGTTGCCATTGACGTCGCCACACACCGACAGGCAGCCGGTCTGATTCTCGAGTCAACCTTCACGTCTGCAAAGGATGTTGCACGCGTCGTGTATCCATTCCTGCCTGTACAGTTCTTCATGCACACCAAACTCAACTTGATTGAGAAGATCAAGACTCTCGCGATTCCAGTCTTTGTGATCCATGGTGCCCACGATTCCATTATTCCGATCGGTTTGGGTCGAAAGCTCTTCAACGCCGCAAACGAACCGAAGGACTTCTACGAAATCCCGAACGCCGACCACAATGACACTTTTTTCATGGGCGGAGACGAGTATTTCTCCCGCATTGATCGTTTCGTCTCTTCGTTAACCCATTAGTTCTAGCCCACTCGACGACTGCAACCATTTCTTCATTCGTTCAGTCTAATGTTATGTGTCATAGGCGGCTGGGACAGATTTGATACAATCCAGAGAGGGAATGATATGGGTTTACCAATCCCGTTGCTAAGCCTCTTACTTGCTCTCGCAATAACTCCAAGGCAAACAACGGATTCTGTCACAACACCCACCTACCAATTCATTCATGGTAACTGGTTCGATGGGCAGGGATTTTCACGAGCAAGTTTTTTTTCGGTCAACGGCATCTTGACCAGCAAGAGGCCCCCAAAAATCGACAAACTATTTGATCTTGCTGGCAAGTACATTCTTCCGCCCTACGCCGATGCACATAATCACAGCATCGACGGATTCAAGAGAGTGGAAGAACGAATTCGAAAGTACCTCACCGATGGCGTCTTCTATGTTAAGAATCCAAACAGTATCCCCCGGTACACAAAAGGGTTACTCGGCAAGATTAACATTTCGACTTCTGTCGATGTGATCTTTTCTAATGGTGGACTTACTGTCTCTGGCGGGCACCCGATAGAGCTCGTTCGGCGAAACACCGGTTTGGGAATCTTCACCGAAAAGGATGCCGAAGGCGGGATGTATTATATCATAGACAATGTAACCGACCTTGATCGAAAATGGGCACGCATCATCGCCGACAAACCCGATTTCATCAAGACATATCTGCTTTACTCAGAAGAGTTCTCCAAACGAAGAGACGACACCGCGTACTTTGGCTGGAAGGGCTTGAACCCGTTGCTCCTCCCCGAGATCGTCAGAAGGGCCCATCACGACAGCCTGCGGGTCTCTACGCACATCGAGAGTGCAAAGGATTTTCACAATGCACTTGTCGCGGGGGTCGACGAAATCAATCACATGCCGGGGTTCCGAGCTGATTCTGCGTCCGACTTCTCTCGATACGAAATTGCCGAAGAAGATGCCCGTGAAGCAGGAAGCAAAGGGGTATTCGTTGTGACAACATTAGCTGGCAGCGATGTACTCAGCGCAACGTACCAAGAGAAACTGGATCGTCTCCACATACGGAATCTCAATATCCTGAAAAAGTATCACGTTCGAATGGCTATTGGCAGTGATGAGTATCGACAAACTTCAGTTCGAGAAGCAATGTATCTGGCCCACCTTAGAGTCTTCGACACCGCAGAACTCTTGAGAGCATGGTGCGAGTATACGGCCGCAGCAATCTTTCCCAAACGTAAGATTGGCCGCCTTGAGGAGGGGTATGAAGCGAGTTTTGTTGTTCTCAGCGGCAATCCGATGCAAGATTTCGCAAACACTCAGAAGATCGACCTGCGAGTTAAGCAAGGGCAAATCATGACTATCGAGCCCTGATTGGGAACTCGAGCCAATGAACGCATTACAGACAGCGAAACGTCGCTCGCTCATCTGTATAGGCGAACGAGACTAAGATTGGCTGGCAGTAAAGAGCTCACTCCCATGCGTTCCTCTGCCGTAACATTTGGCGCTCCTGGGCGTATTTTGAAGAGGACCTAGGACCACACCCTCACCCTTTTTAAGAATACCGGATTTCACATGAGGCTCTCCATGAAAAAGAAAATCATCATTTCTTCCTTTGCTGTCATCGTCCTCGTCGGAGCGGCAGTTCTCTTCTTCGGAAGCTCGAAGTCTTCGAAAGACGAGCAGCTCCCAAAGGTGAAAGTGAAAACGGGCACGATCGTCGACAAGGCGCTGGCTGTCGGGACCATTGAGCCCGAGATCGAAGTCTCGGTGAAGTCGAAAGTATCAGGCGTCGTGAAACACATCTTCGTTGATGTAGGGCAGTTTGTCAAGGCCGGACAGCCACTGCTCGAGGTCAAGCCCGATCCTACACCGCTCGAGCTCGCCGACGCCAAGCGGCAAGCCCAGCTCGCACAGGTCGACGTCGATAACCTGAAGAAAGACCGTACGCGTCAGGAGATCCTTATCAGGAACAAGCTCATCTCCGACAAGGAGTATGAGGACTTTCAGAGACTGTATGACGGCGCCGAACTGCGCCTGAAGATCGCCAATGAGCATGTCGCATTGATGGAGAGTGGCAAAGTGAAGATCGGAGACACCGAGATCGAATCGATCGTCAAAGCCCCGATCGACGGCTTTGTGCTCAATCGAACGATTGAGGTGGGAGACCCCGTTACCCCGCAAACTTCCTACATGGAGGGGACTGTGCTGATGAAGATGGCAAATATGGATCGTTTGCTTTTCAAGGGGCTTGTGGACGAAATCGATGTCGGCAAGATGAAAGAGGGTATGGAAGTTGAAATCAAGGTTGGCGCGCTGCCGACCGACACGGTCAAGGGTTTCCTGCGTAAGATCTGGCTGAAGGCCCAGAAAAAAGATAATGCAACCATGTTCCCAATCGAGATCCTTATTCCAGGCGCAAAGAATTCCGTTCTCCGCGCGGGCTATTCGGCAAATGCCAATATCATCATACAGAGGAAGAACAATGTTCTGACCCTTCCGGAACGCGTCATCACGTTCCGCAACGACTCTTCATTCGTAAAAATTCCCGCCGGTCAAAACAAGGACCAGGAAAAGCTCATTAAAACCGGATTGAGCGATGCGATCAGTATTGAAGTCGTTTCCGGACTGAAGGAAGGCGAGGAAGTGTTTGAAAAACCGGTGAAGAAGATTGACTAGCGTGAACAATGAAGACGGAAGACAGAATTCAGAATCCAGAAATCAGAATTCTGTCTCCTGACTCCTGAATTCTGACTCCTCATTCTCATGAACCATCTCTCAACCATCATATCAGAATTCGTCCTTGACCTCCGGGCGCAGAAGCTGCGGGCATTCCTGACGATGTTTGGCATCGTCTGGGGAACTGTGACGATCATCGTGCTGATCGCGTTTGGCGTCGGCTTCAAGAAACAAATGTCGATCAACATGCATGGCATCGGGGAGAGCATTGCGATCGTGTGGCCCGGCAAAACGACGAAAGCATGGGAAGGCTTCGGGCTTGGCCGTCCGATGAGCTTCCGAGAGGACGACGCGAAGCTCGTCGCAAGCGAAGTGAAGGGCATCAAGGCCGTCAGTCCGGAATTTGGCCGCCGCACCGTGACGCATGTTGGACAGAATATTCTGACTCCCCTTATTTCTGGTATCTACCCGAACTATGCCGACATGCGGAATATCATTCCGGAAAAAGGGGGCAGGTTCATCGATGATCTCGACATGCAGAATCGGCGTCGGGTGTGCGTCATCGGTGACAAGGTCAAAGAGTTCCTTTTTGGAGAAAGCGACGCGGTCGGAAAGATCGTCTATGTCGGCGAGACACCGTTCTTGGTCATCGGCGTGATGCAGAAGAAGACTCAGAGCTCATCGTATAATTCACGCGACCAGGACCGTATCTTCATTCCCGCATCGACGCATTCTGCGGTGTTCGGGACCATCTATCTCAACAACATCATTTACCAGGTTGAGGATCCAACAAAGGGAGAGGAAGTAACCCAGCAGGTCCGCGAGGTTCTAGCAAAGCGCTACAAGTTCGATCCAACCGACAAGGATGCGGTGTGGATCTGGGATACGACGGAATTCGACAGATTCATTTTCTACTTCTTCCTTGGGTTCAATGTCTTCATGGGGTTGATTGGCAGCTTCACTCTCGGCGTGGCCGGACTCGGAGTGGCGAACATCATGTTCATTGTCGTTCAGGAACGGATCAAGGAGATTGGTGTCAAGCGTGCCGTGGGCGCAAAGCGCTCCAACATCCTCTTCCAGTTCTTCATGGAAACCTGTTTCCTGGTAGGCCTCGGATCGTCCATCGGATTCCTGATAGCGTATGGGATCATCACCGCCCTGCAGTATGTGCCGATTAAGGAATATGTTGGAGCTCCCGAACTTTCAACCGAGGTAGCATTGGCGACCATCGTTATTCTCAGTTTCATCGGACTGATAGCAGGCCTCATGCCCGCACGCCGGGCGGCAAACCTCGATGTGGTGGAATGTTTGAGGGCGTGAATCCATTTCCGATCTCCGATTGATGATTGTCGATTTGAACTCGACATCCAAACATCATCAATCAGAAATTATAAATCGAAAACCATAAATGTATCTTGAGCTTCTCAAAGAATTTTTCCAGGATCTGAAAGCACACCGCACTCGTGCAATTCTTACGCTCGTCGCGATCACGTGGGGCACGGTGGCGGTGGTTCTTCTTCTCTCTTTCGGCGAAGGCCTTGGCGATCAAATGATGAAGGGCCTCCTCAATGCCGGCGACCGGATTCTGATTGTCTATGGCGGCGAGACCGGAATGGTTTTTGACGGGCTGCCGAAAGGCCGCCGGATCCGCATGGTGGAAGATGATGCTCTTCTTCTCGCGAAGGCAATACCGGCAATCGATCTGGTATCTCCGCAGTATCGAAAGAACGTTACACTGACCTATGGAAAGACCTCCGTCACAACGGAATGCGAAGGGGTCAACCCGTTTTTCGAAGAAATGCGCCGAATGTATCCCAGTGCCGAGGGGAGATTCCTGAATCAGGTGGACGTCATGGAGCAGCGACGTGTGATGTTCCTCGGTCCCGAC
>JBGPAN010000277.1:0-5765 GCA_041480785.1 Bacteroidota bacterium
GTAAAATTGCGGAATAAATCCGTGATTTTGCGGAATATGCCTTATTTTCGATTTGCAGTTTGTGAAGCTACTATTTTCTGGCCGTCGGGATTCCCAGTCTACGCATTCTGTAGCGGAGGGTATCTTCCGTGATCTTGAGAAACCGGGCCGCCTTGCTTTGATTGAATCCGAACTTTTCGAGTGCCCTCAGGAGGATCCCCTTCTCGATGATCTCCATGGAGTTATCCAGAGCGAAATCGGTTCCGGCCTCGATGCGACCCAGAATGCGCGAGAGCTCGGCCTGCTCATTCACGATGCCGGCAGGAAGCCTGAAGACGTCTTTGTCTCTTGAGAGCACGATGCTTCGCTCGACCATCCGCTTGAGCTCCTGGACATTCTCTTTCCACTCCTGTCGCACGAGCACGCCGATCGCATTGGCATCGATCACCATATCGTCCATTCCGAGCTCACCGGTTATCTGCTTGACGAAATGCTCGACCAGATCAGGGATATCTTCTGGGCGGTCTCGAAGCGGGTGGACCTTGACTGTTTCCCAGCGTTTTGTCTCGTCGAGAATACATTGTAGAACAGACCCACTTTTCACAGATTGAGCAATTGGGCTTTGTACGAGAACAATGATCCGGAGCTCCCACTTCTTCTTCCGGCAAAACGACAAGAATTCACACACTGCCTTTTGCGCGGCTAATCCAGCCCGGTCAACGTCTTCCAAAATCAGCGTTGTCCCATCCACCAATTTGAAATTACCGTGGTCGGGTGAGACGGGATTGTGGAACTCCCCCTTCTCGATTGCCAGTTCAACCAGTTTCCGCAAGTGAGTCGGATCCGTCGCAGCCACATTGAGCCGGACGCAGGGTTTCCGGGCATCTTTGCTTTCGAGATGAATCGCCTCGGCAATATGTCCCTTCCCCACACCAACTTCACCCACCATAACAACATTCTGCCGAGTGCGAGAAAGCCTCTTCACTTCTTCGCGATTGCGTCTTGTTTGCTGGCTGGTGCCGACTATTTCCATCTCGTCCCCTTTTTCTCGTTTGATCTGCTAACCATCATTCGCTGGTTCACCTTTTCAATCTGGCAGCCTCCGCCGCGTCAGAAACCTCCGATCAAGCTCGCCTGGATTCATGAATTGCCTCAAGACCCAATTATCGAAAGCATCGCGCCATCGGGTGATGCGGCTTGCATCGCTCACGAGCCGACGCTCATAGTAGTAACCTTCTATGCTGTGAACAAATCTGAGGCGAATAGCAAAGAGCAATAGCAAAATGATCATTATCAGAAATGAAACATATTGACCGACCTGTATTTCGACCAGCAGTGTCTCCCACTGGATTGTGCAAGTGAATGCATACATGTGCAGCGCTTCGAAAGCGCAGAACACTAAAAGGCACCATACGATCTTTTCAACATAAGCCCCTTCCGGAGGATCTTTGACGTACTTGAAAACCATCGAAAAAATCAGGAAGAAAGTACACAGCAGACTTATCCACAAGGAATCCGTGTGCAGAGGCTTCCAATAAAGTGTGGCGTAGTCGACCCCCCGCGTGTACGGCAAGATAGCCAAGACCCTTTTCAACTTCCCTTCCACATTCGAGCCGACATCTCCTTTCATGGCGCCAACCAGCTTTGATTGTCCAAAGCTCACAATCTGAGCCGCACTTGGATTTGTGATTCCCGCTTTGTTCAGATTCGTGATGGCATCGTACACTATTATGTAGTCCGCCATCTCTGGAGTCGTTTTCAAGTAATCTGGGTTTTCCAGATAGGGGTGATAGATCACGACCCACCATCCGACAGCGATCAGAAAAGTTAGCAAATACTTCATGGACATTTGGTGCCATTGAAGCACACGATCCAAGACCAGATAGATCACAGAAATTGAGAGGAGCAGGTAGTACAGGAGACTGTGATACTGATGCACGTAGCTGTTCGTCTCATTCAACTTGGGAACCAATAGATACAATATGCACCATATAGGAGCTACTAGAAAACTAGCTTCGAAAAAGAGCGCAAAATTCAGGAAAACAACGGCTGTCCTAATGAGCGCCTCTTTCTTGAAGAGCAGATAGCAAACCACGCCAAGCAACGAACTCACCATCGCAAGAAGGAGAAAGGCAATGTCTGTTCCTTCATCAGCAACGACGATCATCGCTGTGACAATCAAGACCACTTGCGGAAACCATAGGAGCATTATGCTAGTAATGAGCTTCATAGCACGCGACGGCTATTAGATTGCACCCTTCAAATCAGAGCGTCCAATGCATTCTGTTCTGCGAGGAACATTCACATAGGCAACGGATTCTGACCTAGGTCACAGGAAATGGTAAGGTACTTTCCATGCCCTGTCAAGAGTTTTCTCGTCTCATTTCCGCAATATTGCGGATTCTCCCAGAAATGCCAATCGTTTTCTCATCATAGTAGATTTGACCCATCAAGCCCAGGGAGAACCAGCCATTCTTCACCGTGAGTGCTATATGTCGAGACATTCCTTATCTTGCGACTGAACACCAACATGATCGCGCAATCCCTACTGTCACCGTAATACTCTCAACAAGAACATCGCATGATAATCCGCCAGACGATTAAGAAAGCGAAGCATACTCACGCTACCAAAAGGCACGATTTGGTCCGCTCTATCAGGCTCGTCAATTTCGAGACGGGAGAGGTTGTCACGATAATGCCCAACCTGGGGGCGACAGTACTCGAACTCATACTCAGATCGGGAACAAAACTCCACTCCATCCTTGAATCCCCCGGGTCTCGTCAGGATATCATCGAAAACAAGCACTACCACGGTGCAAAGCTGATACCCTTCCCCGGGAGAACTCCCCACGGGAGATATCAATTTGCCGGAAAGGACTATGCGCTAAAACCGAATACAAAAGACCGGGCGTCTTCCATACATGGATTTGTCTGCAAGAAGCCATTTCGTATCGTTCGCACCTCCGTTAGCAATCGCGGCGCCTCCGTCATCCTCGAATACATCCATAGAGGCGAGACCAAAGGCTATCCGTTCAAATTCTCCGTCCGCCTCACGTATACGCTCGCGAGCAAGTCTTTCAGCTGCACGACGGCGGTTCGAAACCTCGACACACGCGCAATCCCCATGGGAGACGGATGGCATCCGTACTACAAGACCTCTGGGAAAATCAATCGACTGCTCCTCTCTCTTCCCTCTCATTCCGTTGTGGAACTCTCGGATGAGAAGGTCCCCACTGGTCGAATCGTCAGGCCTACGCGGAAAACGAGCACGATTCCGCTTCGTCGGAAGGCAATTGACACGGTATTTGATCTCGGAGAGAAACGGCGGCGACTGACGACGAAACTCATCGACCCGAAGAATGGAGTGGAACTCCGTCTCTGGCAAGAGGCGGGGATGGGGAAATACAGGTATCTGGTTGTTTACAGACCACCGTCTGGAACGTCGGTGGCGATTGAACCGTGGACCTGTGCACCAAATGCTGCCAACAACAACTTGGGATTGATCGTTCTGAAGCCGAGAGGGAAGTTCGTGGCTTCATATGGAGTGAGTCTCAAATCAATTCGCAGAAGAATCAGTGCAATTTCGCCTTTGCCACCTTGACGTTTTGCACCATCCTGGCCGCCCGCTCGGTAAGGACTTCGTATCGCTCTTCTTCTATCGCCTTCTTATCGAGCAAATCGCTTCCTATTCCCACCGCGCACGCGCCAGCTGCAATCCACTCTCCAACGTTATCTATGGTTACACCACCCGTCGGCATAAGGCGGATATCGGGAAAGGGCCCGCTTAGATCCTTGAAATACTTCGGTCCCAGCGAAGTTGCCGGAAATACTTTGATGATATCCGCACCGGCCTTCCAGCCTGTAAGGATCTCAGTAGGAGTGTAGCATCCCGGCATGACAGCGATGCCACGCTTGACGCAAAGCGACACGATATTGAGATTGAGCACAGGCCCAACAACAAAGGTCGCGCCCGCCTCGATGACCTTCGCAGCTGTCTCTTCCTCAACAACCGTCCCTGCGCCAATAAGCACGTCCGCCGGCACTACTTTCGACAACTGACGGATGATGTCGACCGCTCCGGGAACAGTCATCGTGATCTCCATGGACTTGACACCCCCGCCCCGCAGAGCTTCGATGACATTCAAAAGACGGTTTGTGTCTTTCATACGGATGACGGCGACAACGCCTGCATCGATAATGCGGGTCAGAACTTCGTTCTTGTTCATCTTACTGCTTCACAAAGAAAGTGTAGTATGGTTCGTTTTTGGCTATTCGGCGTAACAGGAGCGCCAGTTCCCGTGCATGGTAGTCACCCCACATAGAAGACTCGCCGCACGGTATACTTCTTCCCGACGGAACATAGTCCCATCCGTTGGGACGATGATAAACCGAGTGCAGGATCAATCCCTGGTGTTCAGGATTCGTCGAGAGATATGGTGCCTGAAAAAGCGTGGATGCCACGGTCAATCCGGCCTGCAGATATGATTTCCCTTTCTCAGCGTGTCCCGCGTTCATCAGGCAATTGCCCAGTCGCACCAAGCCCTGTGCAGCAATCGCTGCCGCTGAACTGTCAACCGGTTCGAAATCGTTGAACGGTTCCGCGGGACGGTCAAGGTAGTTGCCCATCAACGCCAATCCGGGTGCTCCAGTGTCCCAATACGGAATTCCATCCGTGGGAGTGTTCTTGATATAGAAGTCAGCCACAGCTTCAGCAACGGCATAAAACGCGTTTCGAATTCTCTCAACTCCTCCGAATGGAGCCAACTCGTCCTGCGAACGAGTATTGAGGAATTCAATCTCTTCAGCATATCCCAGAAGAATCCACGCAAGGCCCCTCGTCCATGTCGAGAATGCTGAATATCCCTGCTGAGTGCTGGGGCATCGATACGATCCGTCGTTGACATTGAAGATCGATTCGTGTGCGACTCGGCCGGACACGTCATATGAATCCCGTCCTTGACCGAAATAGACATTGTACCGCGCAGTTGTCTCTGCGTGTTGAAGGAGCCTTTCCAGCAAATCGATCCTCCGATCCTTCTCCCCCATCAGAACATGTCCAAGCTGATGAGCGACGGCAAGGACACGTAAGGAACGAATTGTATCTGCGAAGAGGGAGTGCGGGCCATTGAACGAATAAATATATCCACCCTCTTTGCCAAGATCAGTCCAACGCGCCGCCTGAACGGCCCCACTCACTTTGATAGCCAGCTCATAGAAGTTCTGTTCCCATTGGTCGAACGGGACTTTCTTCTCATGAGCCAATCGTAACAGATTGCCGCACGTGCTGATGGTATTGAACCCGTGGTCGTGTACACCAACATGGCTGACGTGACGCGGCATTTCTCGCAATGTTCCGTCGCGCCCTATCGTCAGGAATTCATTCTCACCCGTCACATCGTACTGGAGAACAGCAGACCCAAATTGGAATCCCTGTGTCCATTCCGTCCATCCACGCGATGTGTACACACCTTGCACTGTGAACACGGGCGATCCTTTGTGAGGATCCCAGCTCCGCTGAAGATTCACGATTTTCTGCCCCGAGAGACTGAAGAGGCTGTCGATGAGAGGAATGAGTTGAGTCGGATAAAGATGGTTGTCAATTCGGAGCATAGGAATCAGAGTCGTTGAATGTGCAAGCCACCGTCGACATAGATGACTTCGCCGGTGGAGAATGGAAACTCACCTGTTACAAGCGAGCCGACGGCATGTCCCACATCCTCAGCGGTCCCCCATCGTTTCATCGGAACCAGACCTTCTGCAAGACGCTTGTCGTACTTTTCTTTGAC
>JBGPAN010000278.1:0-5763 GCA_041480785.1 Bacteroidota bacterium
TCACAACGGCTTCAGTCACCAGGACCCCGGGTTCATCGACCATGTGATGAACAAGAAAGCCGAGATCATCCGCGTCTATCTGCCGCCCGACGCCAACACATTGTTGTCGGTCACCGACCATTGTCTCCGCAGACGCAACTACGTCAACGTGATCGTTGCCGGCAAGCAGCCCGAAGCGCAGTGGCTTGACATGGACGCTGCCATCAGTCATTGCACCGCCGGCATCGGCATCTGGCCGTGGGCCAGCAACGATCAGGGCGGCGAACCGGATGTCGTCATGGCGTGCTGCGGCGACGTGCCAACGCTGGAAACCCTGGCTGCGGTCGAGTTGCTGCGGCAGCATTTCCCCGAATTGAAGGTCCGGGTGATCAACGTGGTCGATTTGATGAAGCTCCAGCCGCAGAGCGAACATCCGCACGGCCTGAGCGAAAAGGAATTCGACGTGCTCTTCACAACCGACAAACCAATCATCTTCGCGTTTCACGGCTATCCGACACTGATTCATCGGCTCACGTATCGCCGCACGAACCACAAGAATCTGCACGTTCGCGGCTTCAAGGAGGAAGGCACGACCACGACGCCGTTCGACATGGTGGTGCTGAACGACCTCGACCGCTTTCATCTGGTCGGAGACGCGATTGATCGTCTCCCGCAACTGGGGACGCGAGCGGCGTATGCCAGGCAGGCAATCCGCGAGAAGTTGCTCGACCACAAGAAATACATTGCCGCACATGGCGAGGACATGCCCGAAATCCGCAACTGGAGGTGGGGCTTGGCCAAAGCGGTCAAGCCTATATGAAATTGATCGGTCGGGAGAGGATCGTCACCATACAAAAAGAAACGGTGGCGGCAACAAGAGTTGCACCTGCCGATAGTGGTGGGGTCCAAACTATGCACTACAGAAGAACCAGCGTTGGTTTATGAAGATTTGATTTAGCATTAGCCTGGCATGCAAGCCCGCATTTCCTAGCGGTGCCATTCGTGGCGCACGGTGAACAACGTGCTCTGTGAAATTCGTTCCGGGGATGTGTTGGAAATGTCATCCGTTGACTCAGCGAGCGGGTCCTTATCGATTGCCTGGTAGCACATTCGCACATACGTGGCACATTGAATGGCGTACTTCATGTCAAAGATGTTTTGCTTGTGAAGCCTTCCTGTCCCCATCGCCCACAAAGTGCCGAATAACCCTTCGACAGTATAACGATACCGCTTGTCATGGGCAATCTCCGATGCTTTCGCAAGAACCTTCTGCTCCTCCTTTGATGTCAGTGGCATCCCCAGTACGCACGCGTATTCGATCGAATCCTTGCACCATTTCTCCAGCAAGCTCTCCAGTGGTCCATTAATGAACTGAATCTCCCGGAAGCTGAAGTGAAAGTCACTTTCAAGTATGTAGGTTCGCTTCCAGCAGAACCACCCCCGCTGTTGCCCCAACAAGAAGGCGTGATTCCATTTTGAGCGTGCGTGATCAGGAGTGATTTTTGCTTGCCCCATTCTAACAAGCTCATACAATGGGTCAGTTAACCCGACCAGGCAGATTCGAGCCGGGGCATAATGCTCCCGAATGAAATGAAAGGCTTCCTTATTCATTGGTCTTTTTCCCCGTCAACGGGATAGCTGTCCATGCGCTCTGGCGCGGTCGTGTTAGAATCGTAATCCAATAATGAAATTCTCGAGCCTCTTCGTGACCTTGGCCTCGTGGGGTTTGCATTGTATTGGTCAATCTCCCTTCTTGACCTCATTTCGGCATCCCCTTAAGTGCATCCAGGTATTTCTTCTTAACCGATTCAATTTGAAAGTGAATTCTCAACCTTTCGATCCAACCGTTGCCTCCTTCTTTGAGCAAGGCTGCAACTGTTGAGAATCCCAAAATGAGATTGCGGACCTCCTCATTCGTGGATTGTGATGATTTGATAAGAGCGATGTCATAGAGAGAGCATGAGCAGAGAAGCTTCTTGTGTCGATCTTCAACTTTTGCAGACTTGTTTGATAATGCAAGAATCTGCCTCTTCAGCTCAATGATCTTTCGCTCAGTACTGGCTCGTTCGGTCAGCATACCTGCAATGAAGCTGATGATACTGTTGATTCCCATTGTGGCGAGAAAAATCCCGACGCTTATTGGTTCCATGTATGCTTCACCTTTGTAGGATTGTTATTCAATGTCGTTGTTCATTTTCCTCAAAAACTCCGCCACCTCCTTTGTTCCGCTCCGCACTTTCATCATCTCGATATTCTGTCGATAACGTCGGTATTGATCTTCGTCAGAGACAAGGTCTCGTACGATCTGCGGGAGTTTTGAGATGTTGCGCTCGAAGATGCCAAGTTCATTGTCGCGGACGAATTCCATGTTCCCCAATTCCTGTTCCCAGATATAGTCAATAATAACGGGGATCTTCTTCAACATCAATATTTCCATGATCGTCGAAGCGCCGCTTTTGGTGATTACGATATCCGCAGTATTAAGAAGTTCATACACAAAATCGACAAATCCAAACACCTTGAGTGACGGATAGTGTTGCTGCAATTGAAGAGCAACGGCATGGAGTTCTTTGTTTTTGCCGCAGACGATGGCGATCTCAACATCCAACGAGGCATGCAATAGCCGACGAAGAATATGCTTTCCGTGCGGAATGCCGTCCCCTCCGCCAATAATGAGCACACATTTTCTATCAAGCCTGAACCCGAACTTTTGCTTCACACTGGTTATTTCGGCAGCAGGAAGAGGTGCTTCATATTTTTCATTGATGATAAATGGAAAAACATGAAGTCGAGATTCCGCAATCTTTCGTCTTTCCATACAATATGTTTTCAATCGTTCACTAAAGACGATATACCGCTGTTGCGGTCGTTGAAACCACATCGGATGTGCTGTAAAAGGATCGGTGACAGCCGTGACGACCGGAATATCGTACCGTAGTTCCCTCAAAATATCGAACACAGGTGCGATGAGGAGAAAATGAAAAACAACAATTTTCGCGGGCCGTTCTCCCTCAATGCGCTTTTTAAGATACGGTTTGATGAAATAGTTGGCAATTGCCACATTAAGATATCCGATCGGCGGAAATTTGTTGGTAGCATAGAGGAATTCGTAGTACCATTTCGCGCGCGCCTGCAGGAGACGATAGCCTTTTTCAATGAGAGATCGCGGTAACGAATGCGCATCCGTGAGGCCGTCGATGAGTACCGGTTCAATGCTGTTTCCGTAGATGGAGGACAGATACTGTGCAATCGAGCGGGCCGGAGCGAAATGTCCTTCGCCGGTCTTAAGATAGAGGAGAAAATATCGTTCTTTCTGACTTTTCATAAAATCAATGCGCTCCTGGGGTCGATCCGAGGAGCGCGCCACGTAACGACAGGTATTACCGCTCCAGCGGCGAATTGCTGCGCGTCATTTTTCCTGTTTCAAGGACTTCCATAATTTTTGCTGTGCCCAGTTTTCGCGCTTTCAAAAAACCAGACCATGCCATATCGGCGAGACGCCCATCGTTTAACATTTCAAAGAGCCATTGATGTGCATAATCGGGATCCTTTTGCGCCACCGCCGCGTGGATTTCGTACAGCCATTGCCGATTGAAGCGTTCCTGCGAACCGATCGGCGGCGTCATAATGATTGGAATGCCAAGCCCCACATAGAATGAGAGTTCGCTCGGTTTTGTCCACAGCATATCGGTCTCGCGCATCGCCGTATTGAATTGCTGAAAATATTCATGAAGTGTCTCCGCGTACATGACGCGGATGTTGTCGGACCCGATTTCAGCTTTGATATCGCGAAAATAGGAGAAAACTTCCAGCCGGGTGCCCGCAACAAGATTCAATCGAACCGTGCCGTTGCGGATTTTTTCTTTCAAGCTCATTGCGATCCGTCCGCCGATCTCTTTTTGTGCCCCCGCTCCCCCGACCGCGTAGGTGATGGTCAATGTGCGTTTGTTCCGAAAGGTGCAATTGTTCTTGCCGAGAAAATGCTCCACGCTTTGCCGATGATTCGTCCAAAACCTGTTGTTCGGATCAAGGTAGCATAACCGCTGACCCACGTCTGACTTCACTGTGGCAAGATTGTTTCCAAGCAGATCGAGTGGAAGAGGAAATCCTGTCAGAAATATCCTTTCTTCCGGCACGCCGTAGGATCGTAACCGCTGAGCCGCTTTGCCGCACGGGGCGAAATAGTTAATGCGGCTTTCCCATGGTTGTTTCGCTACCCACACCCGGTTAATATCTGCATCACAGATAATGCAAAAGACCGGTTCATACCCGTGCATGTCCGCCGCGATTGACGGGGCAAAGTATGACGTGATCAACGGGAGTTGCTTTGTCGAAATCTTTTCCATCATCCCGTTGCATAATCCATTATTGATGCTGGTTTCCAACAAATCGACCTGGTACGTACTGCGCGAAAGATTCCGGATAGGATAGAACTCGGGTATGTGCATTAACGCGTCGAACATCGCAAAGATTGGCTTGCCGATTAACGGAATGCCACGAGAACGGGAGAGGGATTCATACGTGTTCAGCAGCCGTTTCCATGATTTTTTCTCTTTCGTGTTCGATCCGTCATTCTTGCCAATGGTGATGAGCCCTTCTTTGGCGATGTCCTTCAACGGAAATACGGCGCGCTGGTGTCCGTACCCCATGTCGGCAGAGACAACCCACGCGGGAATAGTTTTCAATCGCTTGGCGCGTTGTTTTCTGGATTTCACCATACCAAAAGATACGCATTATTTTGTTTGAACGTGTCGGGCATCCTGGTCACGGTTAAGCCGGCTCTGTGCGGAGGATTCACTTCTCAAGATCACCTCCTTCGACTCCAACCATCCCTTGAATCGTCGCTCCTTCATTCTGCAACCGGGAAGACGCGGTTTCGATGCGGGGCCTGCCACTCCCCAATCGCCGAAGATCCGTCGTGTTGGCCTGCGCTTGATACAATTGAGTAGCAGACAATAGAACCAATGTTTGCCTTGGCGACCAGATTTCGTTCAAAAAAGGGGATTAACTACTCTTTCATTACTTTGGGCGATTGTCCCGCGCCCTACATCTCTGTACCCTGTATATGCAATCACAGAATCATGGTCACACATACGTGTTCAAGTAACCTAAACTGGAGTACTATTATGAAGAATCGAACGGTCATATTTGTACTGCTTGCATTAGCGATATCTTTCCTTGCATACGGCTGCACGGCATCGGGGAGCGCAACCATAGGCAAGCAGCAAAACCAGCAGTCTTCTACGTCATCACGATAGAACGTACGTCGGAATATGTCTGGTAGTGTCGACCAGTGGTTCTTCCGGCTAACACACGATGGATTGTAGTGGGCTCAGTCGTGCTCGTGGGCATGGCGATTGTGAAGGGTGTTAAGGCTACACGTCAAAAACGCCATAGCAACTATTCCTCCGAACAGTTCATGCTCTTGCGTGGACACTGAAAGGTTAGGGGAGTGACTTGATAGGTTAGTCAAGTCTCCATGTTCGCTGCGATCGGGGCTTTGTTGTCAATGGACAATTCTTATTTAACAATAGAGGGGTGAAAACCATGAGTTCACGAAACATATTGATAGGTGTTGTCGCAGGTGCCGCCGCCGGTGCCATATTGGGAATGCTATTTGCTCCGGCAAAAGGCTCCGCAATGAGAAAGAGAATAGCCCAGAGGGGCACAGATTACGCTGAAGATGCAAAGTAAAAGTTCAACGAATACGTTGATGCCTTGGCTGAAGAATATGACACCTTCAAAGAGGTTGCCCTGGATTGGGTCGATAAGGGAAAAGAGAAA
>JBGPAN010000279.1:0-5710 GCA_041480785.1 Bacteroidota bacterium
CTCTCTCTGAGTGCGCAACTCTGGTTATTGAAGACACTCCAGAGGCTCGGTCGTCTTGAAGATGCCAATCGAGTAGGGAACGAACTTGTGGATGCTGCGACGAAGGCAGACAAGACCGAAATCGCCGGGGAGGCATTAGAGATCCTGGGCGATGTTGCATTTACCGAGAAAAAACCCGAGGCAGCCATAGAATTGTACACGAAGGCCGTTGCTATCGCTGACAATGGACCGATCAGAGCTACAGCGCAGGTAAGAATTGGCGACATCTATGTATCGGGTGAACAGTATGAAAAAGCTGCTATAGCATATGGAGAAGTCTCAAAGTACTCCCCTGATCCCTACGGTTTCTATAGCAGCCAAGTGCAGGCAGCGGCCGCCTACCGAAGAGTCGGTCAGTACGGAGCGACCATCGATATTCTGAGGAAACTCGAAGCCGACTACAGGTTCATGGATTTCTGGGGGACCATACGCTTTGAGCTCGCTTCCACGTTTGCAGCAGACCACAAATTGGATGATGCGGTGGACCTCTTTCGCCTCGTTGATACCACCTATGCCCGGACGGAACAGGGGGCGAGAGCTGCTTTTGAGCTCGGCAAACTACTTCAATTCCAAATGGGCGACTATACCAACGCGAAGATTGCGTATACACATGCCGGCGTGGGAGGACCTCAGGATCTGACACAGGAAGCACAGCGCCGTGCGACCGCACTCGATAAGTACTTTCGGCTGTCAGACCAGTTCATGAAGCTGGACAGCATGTATTTCATTATTGACATCGACAGTTTGTGGATAAAGGTTGATTCTTCGGCTCTCACTGCGAAAAAACCCTTGGCGGATACCTCAGCTGTCGCCGCGAGAAAGGACACGCTCCGCGCCGCTGGCGACTCCATTGCACGTCGTCAGGACAAAGTTGCGGTTGTGCCAGCTTCCGACACGGCTTCTGTTAACAAGATCCGTGATCTTGGTGATCGACCTGCGATTCAGTCATCCAAGATCGTCGCGAAGCCTCGAAAAGACACTCTTGTGGCATCACTGGGTAATCTCGCGTACCAGTTGGGCGAATTGTTCTATACGGAACTCGATGTTCCGGATTCGACGTTCTTGTGGTTGAACCAAGGCTTAAAGCTTGGTCTGGATAGCGTCAAATCTGTGCGTGCCTTATTTGTACTGGCGGAAGTCACACGGGCAAATCCCTCGAAAAAGTACGGAGATGAAAAAGATCTCTATCGGCAGATCGTCGCCAAGTACCCAAAGTCCGCGTACGCGGAAGAGGCGCGCATCGCGCTTGGCTTCCCGCCGACGCCGAAAAAGGAGGATCCCGCTTCGGCAATTTTCGCCGTGGCAGAATCACTGATGTATGCCGGTAAATACCAACCTGCACTTGATTCACTTGGGCGAATTGTGAAGGACTATCCTGAATCATCATTGGCGCCGAAAAGCAGATACACGATGGCATGGATTTACGAACACGATCTCGCGAATCCTGATAGTGCACTTTCACAGTATAAGGCGCTGGCAGCGAAACACGCGAGCACAAAGTATGGCGAAGCAGCACAACGGAGAATACCACCTCCTGTCGCAGACACAAGCAAGAAAGCTGCCCTTGCACCGATGCAGAAATCAGCCGCCGATACAACCGCAAAACCTCAATCTGCCGGAACGACGAAAGCGGCTTCAGACACGAGTATGAGGTTCCCACTGAAGAGTCCAGTTCCTCCGGATTCTCTTTCAAAGAAAGTTGAATTTGATAAGCGCCCCTTGCAGCGGGGTGAGCCAAGAGACTCGGTGAAAGTCCGTGCGATCGAAAAGTGAAGAGGTAGGCCAACCGATAGAACACACTGCATGATACAGACATCTGCTCTTGTCACGGACTGCCGGGAAATCCTCGAAGGGATTTTTGTTCTCAGGTTCCGTGTTCCCGAAATCGCCAGGAGTTCGGCCCCTGGTCAATTTGTCAACATTCGGTGCAGCGACGGGTGTGTTCCTCTTCTGCGCCGCCCCTTCAGCATCTCACGGGTAGAAGGCGATATAGTCGAATTGATGTTCAATGTGGTGGGACAGGGGACAGCCATCCTCTCGCAGAAGAAATCCGGAGATCTCCTCGATGTAGTAGGGCCACTGGGTGTCCCGTTCAAGCTGGAGGGAAACTATGAGGCGGCGATTCTTGTTGGGGGCGGGCTCGGAGTGGCACCGTTTCCATTCCTTACGGACGCCTTGCTCTGTAAGAAGAAAGCAATTCAGACGATTATCGGCGCTCGTTCTGAGAAGCAGATTATAGAGAGGCACCTTCTGAATGTACAGCTGGCGACGGACGACGGATCCAAAGGATTCCGAGGCACAGTCATCGACCTGCTGAAAAGTATCGTGGCCCAGGAGGGGTCGAAGAATTCGAAGATCTTCGGATGCGGACCCACGAAGATGTTGGGTGCGCTGTCGGCGTTTGCCCGGGCCAAAGGGATCGACTGCGAATTGTCCCTCGAAGGAGATATGGCGTGCGGAATGGGATTGTGTCAGGGTTGTCCTGTCGAGCGCACGGAAGGGAAGAAAAAATACTCCCTCGTCTGCGTCGAGGGACCGACCTTCAACAGCAACGACATTGTGATTCGATAGATGATCAAAGAATCATTCTCCATACGCGGTGTTGATTTCAAGAATCGCGTCCTTGTTGCCTCTGGAACCTTTGGCTACGGCGATGAAGTGAAAGACCTGGTGGATGTCAACAGGTTGGGAGGAATCTGCACGAAGTCGCTCTCATGGAAGCCACGTGACGGGAATCCTCCGCATCGAATCGTCGAGACGACGGGCGGAATGCTCAATTCGATCGGATTGGCAAATATCGGGGTTCATGCGTTCATCGAACAAAAGTTGCCTTATCTTCGCGGACTCGACACCACGATCATTGTGAATATCGCCGCGAGCTCCGTTCAAGAGTATTGCGACGTGCTCAGCCTTCTTGAGAAGTACGATGGGATTGACGGATACGAAATCAATGTGTCATGTCCTAATGTGAAAGAAGGCGGGCTGAATTTCGGCACCAATTGCGCGATGACCCGCGAGATCACCGCGAAGCTCCGCCCGCTGACAGAAAAGCCTCTGATGATGAAGCTGACTCCGAACGTAACGCACATTTCGGAATTCGCAAAGGCGGTCGAAGAGGCAGGAGCAGATGCAGTCTCGGTGATTAATACTCTGATCGGCATGGCCGTCGATATCCACGAGCGTAAACCGCGACTCTCGACAGTTACCGGAGGGCTTTCAGGCCCCGCCATCAAACCTATTGCACTTGCGAAGGTCTATGAGGTTGCTCAGGCTGTCAAGATCCCGATCATCGGTATCGGAGGGATCATGACTGCCGAGGACGCTGTGGAGTTTCTCCTTGTGGGCGCCACTGCCGTTCAGGTGGGTACGGTGAATTTTATCGACCCTTCGACAGGTGTGAAGGTCGCCGACGGGCTGAAATCGTTCGCAGAACAACACGGGTTGACTGACGTCGGTCAACTGGTACATGCAATGCAATCCGATGTAAAGTTCTCCATCCTTCAATCCTGGCTCTGATCCTCATTCGAACGACCAGTGCTGACTTATCCTGAATCACTTCGTCTGCTGCTAAGTCTCGAACGCCTTGGGATGAAATTCGGCCTCGAAGGTATCACGAGGCTGTTGAGCGCGCTCGGCGATCCCCACAAAACCTTTCCAACCATCCATATTGCGGGGACGAATGGGAAAGGCTCGGTAGCCTCGATGCTCGCTGCGATTTTTAAGGCCGCAGGATACAAGACCGGACTCTACACTTCGCCGCATCTTGTCAGTTTCGAAGAAAGGATTCGAATTGATGGAAGGCCGATTTCGCAGAAGGCCGTTGCAGCGATTGTGACGAAGTTACGTCCGTTGATCAGAAAGCACAGACCCACGTTTTTTGAAGCAACAACAGCTCTTGCGTTCAAGCACTTCGCCGAAGAGGTTGTTGACATCGCAATTGTGGAGACAGGGCTTGGCGGGAGGCTTGATTCCACCAACGTCCTGAGACCTCTCGTTTCTATTATTACCACCGTCAGCCTCGAGCATACCGAGATCCTGGGCAATTCGATTGAGGACATTGCCGGTGAAAAGGCGGGGATCGTCAAGAAAAACACCGTATGCATCACCGGGATCCGGAACATCAAAGCGCTGAAGATCCTGCGGAACGTGTGCAAGGCGCAAAATGCGCCATTGTCGATAGCGACGAACTATCGATTGAAAGTGCGGAAGAGCTCGCTGGAGGGATCGTTGCTCGACATTGATGTCGGCGAATTGTCATTCAAACAACTATCAGTTTCACTCCCGGGCCATTTTCAGTTTGGCAATCTTGCCCTTGTTCTGCAGACGGTGAACCAAGTCCACAAGATGGGTGAGTATGCGTTGGGCGAGGACGCGGTGCGCGAGGGGCTTGCGCATGTTCAGGAACTTTCAGGACTCACGGGACGTCTCACTACTGTGCTGGAGAAACCGCTGGTCGTTGTCGACGTCGCGCACAATGCAGAAGCGATGGCTCAGCTTGTGGACACTCTGAGGCGACTGGGGAAAAAGAGGGTCACCGTGGTGTTCGGAGTGATGAGAGACAAAGATTGCGCTGCGATGGTTCGTCATCTCGCGTCGATCACGGAACAGGCGATCGCGGTGGCTGCACGCTCCGAGCGTTCACGCTCCGCAAGCGATGTCGCCGCTGCATTTGCGGACGAAGGATGTAGCGTTCGAGCGGCCCTCAGTGTGCAGGAAGGTGTGCACCTTGCACTTGAGACCGCACCAAAAAAAGGTCTCATTCTCGTGACGGGGTCCCATTTTGTTGTCGGTGAGGCATTGCCTGTGTTAACCCGAAAAAAGGCTTGACAATAAGTGAGGGATGGGCTATATTACTCATGAAGTCTTGGGGTTTCTTCTGTTCCCGGTGTCTATTATCCATCCAATTCACTTCTAATTCGTCAAGTCGCTCCTCCCAACCTTTGATACTTCGATGGAAGGACTTCCTCAGTTCAGTGATTGAGGATTTCATCTTGCACACTTTTCCAACTCTATTCCCTCTATAGGATTTTTCCAACATGCCAATGGACATAACCGAACTCAAGTCCAAGAAGATCGCTGAGTTGAACCAGATTGCGAAGGATATGAACATCTCTGGTTACAGTGACCTTCGTAAGCAGGAACTCATCTTCAAGATTCTCGAGGCGCAGACGGCGAAAGACGGTCTGACCTTCAGCAAGGGAGTCCTTGAAGTGTTGCCCGACGGATACGGTTTTCTGCGCTCCGTCAACTACAATTACCTACCATCCCCCGACGATATCTATGTTTCGCCGTCGCAGATCAAGAAATTTGGACTCCGGACGGGAGATAGCGTCAGCGGCCAGGTCCGGCCTCCAAAAGAAGGGGAACGGTTCTTTGCCCTCCTGCGGGTTGAAGCAGTCAACGATGATCACCCGGATGTGATCCGTGAGAGGACGCTGTTTGACAATCTGACACCATTGTATCCGACAAACCGCCTGAAGCTGGAGACTGTGCCGGGCGAATACTCGATGAGGATCATGGACCTGCTTGCCCCCATCGGTAAAGGTCAACGCGGAATGATTGTTTCTCCTCCAAAGGCCGGCAAGACCATCCTTCTCCAGAAGATAGCAAATAGCATTATTCGGAATCACCCGGAAGTGAAATTGATTGTTCTTTTGATCGACGAACGGCC
>JBGPAN010000280.1:0-5706 GCA_041480785.1 Bacteroidota bacterium
GTAGTGGCAAATGCAATGCTCCGGGCGGCAAAGCAGCAGGTCGACGGCGTTGAAATTCTTGAGTCAGAAGAGATCCAATTGCTCGGTCAATTCTAGATACGCACGCTTCAATTCATTTCATCGTGGGGAGAATCAATTCCATGCAGAGAAGACACATCATCTTCGTTCCGGCGTACATGTTGTTGTTCTCGTCCATTCTCATGGCGCAGTCTCCGGTGGTACAGAAATACGACTCCCTGGCCGTGCGAATCGCCAAGGAGGCTCTCAGTTCCAACAACTCGTACGACATGCTCGAAGACCTTTGCACGAACATCGGTAACCGCATCAGCGGGTCGCCGCAGGCTGCAAAGGCCGTCCAGTGGGCGAAGAAGAGAATGGAGGACCTCGGTTTTGAAAACGTCCATCTCGAGCCAGTGATGGTTCCGCACTGGGTCCGAGGCCCGGTAGAGGAAGCATACCTTTTGCTTCCTTCCGGTCAGCGGGAAAAACTCAAGATCACGACACTTGGTGGAAGCATCGCAACACCACCCGAAGGGATCACCGCTGAAGTGATCGAGGTCAGATCGTTCGATGAATTGCGAGCGTTGGGAAACAAAGCAAAAGGAAAGATCGTTTTCTTCAACCGTCCTATGGAGAGAACTCAATTGCAGACCTTTGCCGCCTATGGAGGTGCTGTTGACCAGCGTGGCGGTGGTGCGATCATGGCAGCTCAAGCGGGTGGCGTGGCTGCTCTCGTTCGTTCGATGACGACCCGGATTGATGATTCTCCTCACACCGGAGGTATGGGATATGTCGACACGGTCAAGAAGATCCCCGGCGCTGCAATCAGCACACGCGGTGCCGAGTATTTGAGCAAGCTGCTGGCACAAGGAACGCCCGTTCGCATTCAGCTGAAACTCTCGGCTCAAACCCTGCCTGATGTTGAATCCGCAAATGTCGTCGGAGAGTTGAGGGGAACGGAGAAGCCGAACGAGGTAATCGTTGTGGGCGGGCATCTCGACAGCTGGGACATTGGCTTTGGCGCACACGACGATGGAGCTGGATGTATTCAATCCATCGAGGCGCTGAGGATTCTGAAAAAGCTCGGTCTGAAGCCAAAGCGGACGATCCGTGCGGTGATGTTCATGAATGAAGAAAACGGCCTTCGCGGAGGCATCGGGTATGCGGCAAAGGATCGTCCTGGCGAAAAGCACATCGCGGCGATCGAATCCGATGAAGGGGGATTTAACCCGCGCGGATTCGCCATCAACGACACCGTCACGTACACCAAGGTCGCGCCCTGGGCACCCCTTCTCCGATCGTTTGGCGCCGACCAGATCACTCTGGGGGGTGGGGCAGCCGACATCAGTCCGCTTGCTCAAAAAGGTGTACCGATGATCGCCTTGTCGGTTGATACGCACCGTTATTTCGACATGCATCATTCGGAAAACGATAACCTTGCCGCGGTGAACGAACGCGAACTCGCTCTCGGTGCGGCGGCAATGGCCATCTTGACCTACGTTATGGCACAGGAAGGTTTGTAGATCCTTCCGCATCAGACCCCAGCGTCATGGTGATACTAATGCCGGCTCAAAGGTCGGGCAATTGGACCTCTCTGCTTGAGACTCTTGCCCATTCGACGTAGATTTTTCATACGCAAAAACCCACCAGTAGCACATTCATCTCTTGGGAGGACGTTGCCATGCGTGCAAAAATCCCACTCCTTGTCACAGCTCTTTGCTCGATAGCGATACTTCTTCAAGCGGAAGAATCGCGTCTCCTTCGTCAACCCACCGTGAGCGCAACACAAATCGCTTTTGTTTACGCAAACGATCTCTGGATCGTTGACCGCGCAGGCGGAACCGCCCGGCGACTCACGACATCCGAGGGCGCCGAAACGGAGCCGCGTTTCTCGCCCGACGGACAATGGATTGCGTTCACGGGCCAATACGACGGAAATACTGACGTGTATATCGTTTCCGCGGCTGGCGGCGACCCGAAACGCCTGACATTTCACCCGGGCGCTGATATCGTTCGTGGATGGACCCCGGACGGCAAACAGGTCTTGTTCTCTTCGGGTCGAGCAAGCGCACCGACTGCTTATCCAAAGCTCTGGACAATCTCCGTTGAAGGCGGATTCCCGCAGCCGCTTCCCCTCCCGATGGCACACAAAGGAGTGTTTTCACCAGACGGAAGACAAATGGCGTACCTTCCTTTCCAGGAGGCATTCAACGTGTGGCGTCACTACCGCGGGGGCCGAACATCAAGGGTCTGGATTGTCGACATGAAAACCCTCGACATCACCAAAGTCCCCTGGGATAACAGCAATGACACAGACCCAATGTGGATCGGTGACGTGGTGTACTTTCTATCAGACCGGTACGGAACGATGAATCTCTTCTCTTACAAAGCCGGGGCGAAGGAAGTTACTCAGCTCACACAGCACAAGGACTTCGACGTGAAGTATGCAACGGCAGGAGGGGGAGTGATCGTTTATGAACAGTCAGGATGGATTTACTTGTACGATCCCGGAACGCGCGCCTCGAAAAAGGTCTCCATCAACGTCAATGCTGATCTTCCATGGGCCCGGCCGCATTTTGTTAAACCCTCCCAAATGATACGCAGTTATGAAATCTCTCCGACCGGAGCGCGCGCTGTCTTTGAAGCACGTGGTGACATCTTCACTGTCCCCGGCGAAAAGGGAGACGTGCGGAATCTCACCAACAGCACCGGCGCTCACGACCGCGATCCCGCATGGTCGCCCGACGGCAAACGGATCGCTTGGTTCTCAGACAAAGGGGGCGAGTACCAGCTGATGATCGGAGAGCAGACTGGACTCGAGAAGCCGAAGGCTATTGAACTCCCGAACGCAAGTTTCTATTATGATCCAGTCTGGTCACCCGATTCGAAAAAGCTGGCGTTTACCGATAAGCATTTGACGCTCTGGTACCTCACCGTCGATGGTGGAAAGCCAGCCAAGATCGACGTTGATACGTACGACCATCCTGAGCGAACCCTGAAAGCTGCATGGTCACCTGACTCCAGGTGGATCACGTACGCGAAACGACTTGATAATCACATGCATGCTGTGTTTGTCTACTCAATTGCAGGTGCGAAGAGTCACCAAATTACCGACGGGCTTTCTGATGCTCTCTCCCCATGCTTTGACAAGGGTGGAAAGTACCTGTACTTCCTGGCGAGCACGAATTTTGGCCTTAACACGGGCTGGCTGGACATGACGTCATATGACCGACTTGTGACAAGAAGTGTCTATCTGGTCGTCCTGGCCCAAGGGACGGCATCACCGTTTGCACCCGAGAGCGATGAAGAAAAAGGCGAAACAAAAGACTCAACCGCTGCGGCAAAACCATCGGACAAAGACAAGAAAGACACGAAGAAGGACAGCACAGCTTCGAAGGACACCCGAATCGATTTAGACGGTATCGACCAGCGAATCATCGCTGTCGAGAAGATCTCCCCCCGTGACTACTCATCGCTCGTGGCAGGCGCAGAGGGGACATTCTTCTATCTGGAGGATGTCCCAAACCAGACAGGATCAACGCTCTTCAGCTTTGATCTCAAGAAGCGGGAGTCGACACAGATCCTGTCGGGTATCAACGGCTACATCATATCCGCCAATGGCAAGAAGCTTCTTTACGCAGCGCAGGGAGGTACGTTTGGAATTGTTGATGCAACAAAAGCCGGAAAAGTAGGGGATGGAAAACTGAAAACGGACGCAATGGAGATGAAAATTGATCCTCGCGTTGAGTGGTCCCAAATGTACGACGAGGCATGGCGTATCAACCGGGACTTCTTCTATGATCCCGGTATGCACGGGGCTGACTGGAACGCGATCAAGGAAAAATACCAGCCATGGCTTCGGTACATCGGACACCGGTCCGACCTCTCGTACATACTTGCCCAGATGCTCGGTGAGCTGGTTGTTGGTCATAGCTACATTAGCGGCGGGGATGCACCCAATCCTCCCCGTGTGTCGGTCGGTCTCCTTGGCGCTGATTATGTGATCGACAACGGGTACTACAAGATTAGTACGATTTTCACCGGTGAAAACTGGAACCCGGATTTGCGCGCCCCGTTGACGGAACCGGGGAGCACGGTTGCAGCTGGAGAGTATATCCTCGCCGTCAACGGCCGTGAGTTGAAAGTACCCACCAACATCTACAGTCTTTTCGAAGGGACTGCCGGCAGGCAAACTGTTCTTCTTGTCAATTTGAAGCCTTCGGAACAAGGTGCCAGAAAGGTGACCGTGGTGCCAGTTGAGAGTGAGTCGGCGCTGCGGCAGCGGGCATGGATTGAGGCCAACCGCAGAAAGGTCGATGAGTTATCGAACGGGCGGTTCGCTTATGTCTATTTGCCCAATACCTCCGGTGCGGGCTATACGAATTTCAATCGCTACTACTATATGCAGATGCATAAGGAGGGAGCAATCATTGACGAGCGATTCAATGGCGGCGGCTCCGCAGCGGACTACATGGTCGATATGATGAACCGTCCGCTTCTTAACTACTGGGCAACTCGTGATGGGAAAGATTTCCAGACGCCGACAGCGGTCATCAACGGTCCGAAAGTGATGATCATCAACGAGCATGCCGGCTCGGGCGGTGATGCACTGCCATATTATTTTCGGGATCGAAAAATCGGCCCCCTCGTTGGCACCCGAACCTGGGGAGGACTGGTCGGGATCTATGGCTACCCCGTCCTCATCGACGGCGGGACAGTCACTGCTCCGCGTGTGGCGTTTTTCAACAAGCAGGGAAAGTGGGAAGTTGAAAACGAGGGTGTTGCTCCGGACATTGAAGTTGAACAATTGCCAGGAAAAACAGTCAATGGCGGCGATCCTCAGCTCGAGCGTGCGGTTGCCGAGGCACTGAAGATGCTGGAGAAAAATCCCGCCAAGAAGGTAGAACATGCACCGTACCTCAAACGCGCAAGGTAGTCATTACGCGGAGCCTTCTGAAGGTTCAACGCGTGTTTTTGTTTACTTCGAATGGTGTGGGGACCTCTCAGCCGGAACATTGAAGGCGATGCAGCGTTTTTTTCTCTTGGCTGCAATGGTTTCGTTGGTCTCTTGCGCACCGTACGCCATCAAGAGTTCAACAGCGAGTTCGATCGATGCCCTCTTTGCCGACTACGACAAGCCTGGCTCGCCGGGGGCGTCTCTTGCTGTGATCGACAACGGCAAGATCTTCTACAGCAAGGCATATGGCATGGCAGACTTGGAAACTCGCACCCCCGCTACCACATACACCAACTATCGCCTCGCGTCAGTAACGAAGCAATTCACTGCAATGGCAGTGCTGATGCTCGTCGACAGGGGAAAGCTCACGCTCGACAGCCGCCTCACCGATGTGCTTCCCGGAGCGCCAACATATTTGCGGGAGGTGAAAATCCGGCATTTGCTTAACCATACCTCAGGAATCGTTGACTATGAGGACCTCATTCCCGAGAGCCAGACTGTTCAGGTTCTTGACAAGGATGTTCTCTCCCTCTTACGAGGCATTGATTCCGTCTATTTTGCCGCGGGGGCGAAATTCAAATACAGTAATTCCGGATACTCGCTTCTTGCCCTCGTTGTCGAATCGATTTCGGGCCAGTCATTTGCAGGGTTCCTGAAGAAAAACATTTTTGGTCGGCTCGGCATGAACCATACGCTTGCCTATCAACAGGGTATCTCGAACGTGGACAATCGAGCGTACGGCTATTCAC
>JBGPAN010000281.1:0-5682 GCA_041480785.1 Bacteroidota bacterium
CGATTTTCATTACGCAACTGCCTCCATAAGAGGGAAGGAGATCTTTTGCTCCAAAATAATCCTCGCAGCCGCAACCACCTCTTCGACCGAAATATCTTTCAGGCATTGACGCATGGGGAAGCTGAACTGTTTTGCCTGGTAGACGTTGAGACAGGGACTGCAGGGAAGAGAGGCATAGAGGTTGATCGAACGGTTGCCGAACGGGCCGTAGAACTCCGGAGATTCAGGTCCGAAGATTGCGACGGTCGGCAAGGCGACTGCCGCCGCGAGATGCATCGGGCCGCTGTCGTTTGTAATAAGGATTGATGAGTGTGAAAACAAAGCAATGAGTTCCTTGAGGGAAAGCATGCCGGCAAGATTCGAGCCGGACCATCGCCGATCCTATCGATGATGTTCTGGACGTACTCACGCTCTTCTGGGGATCCGGTGAAACAAAGCAGCGCGGTGGGGAGTCCTTTCCTGAGTGCCGTTGCCGTCTGAGCAAATCGGTCGAGGCTCCAACGGCGATCGAGCGAAGTCTTTCCTGCGTTTGGATTGATGCAAATGACGTCCGTTCGTCCATTGAGATTCGTATATCTGGTGACCACGCTCGATCCACTATCACCCCTTCGAATCGATAATCGCAGAGGCTGGGGGAAGCGGATTCCAAACGGGCTCAATGTGTCATGGAAAGTCGCTGTAACATGCTGATCCGTCCGAAGTGTGATCGGGTGCGTGAGATTCCACGCTCTCCATCGCGTCGGAAGAGCGAATCCCACATGCATCCGAGGTCGGGCCAATGACCCGACGAACGTGGAGAATTTTGAGAAAAACTCCAAATCGAGAACAACGTCAATATCTGAAGTGAGAAGCAAAACGAGCACTCGGATGAATGATGTTAAGAAAGAAACGAACGATCTGGGATCAATCAACCAGTATTCGTCAATACCCGGGATGAGCTGCAGAAGTTCCTCGTTTTGTGCAAAGGAGAGTACGATGATGCGTGAATGCGGGTATTTTGTGCGCAAGGACTGAATTGTCGGAGTGGCGAGCAAAATGCTCCCCATGCCGAAGAATTTGATGACGAGAATTGATTTCACCACACCGACAACGGACTTCGCTGTCATCCGGTGTACTATTCCCGTGATTGAGCACAATGGTACGCCCAAGAAGCGGTCGATCGCTCTCATGACCGCTATTGTCATCGTGACCTCTTCTCGAGCACCATCACATAATGATCGCCAATCGATCTGAAGATCGGAAGGTGACAGATGGCGCTATCGAGCGTTTCGAGCGCAGCAGTCAGCCGTGGAAATGACATGGCAACTTTCCACGCATGCGGGGGTGGCGTGAAGATATTCCAGGCATAGACTTCCCGAACGACAAAATGTTTTCCGAACTGTTGAGCAGCTTTTCGCGGATTGAAATAGGAGACAGTAAACACGTTGCCATTGAATTGTGTGCGTGTGCCTCCACGACGAAACCTTCGGAACGCCTGCTTGAATTGACCTCGCACGGCATAGGCGCATGTTTCCCAGAGTGAAGACGCCGGCATGAGAACAGCGACGAAATAGCCCTTGGGTTTCAATCTTCTCGCCACCTGCTCTCCAACCGTCCTCAGATCCCTTGTGCAGTTCAGTCCCCCAAAGTTTGAAAGAACTAGATCGAATTCGTTTTCCGGCAAGCCGTCCATGTCATCATAACTAGTGTGGACAAACTGGGCCTTTGGATTGATAGCAGATTTCTTCAACGCCTCGGCGATCATCTCTTCCGAGATATCAACACCAACGGTTGAGTAGCCTTTCGTTGATAGATACAGGGCATCCGTCCCGGTGCCGCAATTGATATCCAAAATCGTTGCAGGCGGATCGACAAGGCTGGTGATTGTATGATATAAATCCTTGCGAAGCCGCGATATGACAACGTTTGGGTCAAATGCTGCATCGTAGCCTCTGGCAAGAGAGCTGAAGGCCGAAGAGACGTCCTGATAACGCGTATAGGTGGCAGCGGGGGATACCAGGGAGTCCCTTTGTTTTTGGCTCACGGGCGTATCACCTGAGTGGAAAGAGCGTTCAATTTCAACTGGAGACGTGGCAATGTTGCTGCGTGATATGCGGAATTCGCGATTCTAATCAATGACGATCGGGTCGCTTTCGCCGGGTTGACGGAGATTTCCTTGATCATGTCCAAGGCCTGCCATACCCGGTATTTCTTATGTGTTACAGTGTGGAGTGCACGATAGAAATCAGGTTGATATGATCCCTGAAACATCATGTCAAGATCACCGCTGTCGGTCCAGTTTTGCTTTCGTCCAAGTTCCTTCGTTACCCTGTCATAGAACCGGGTTCCAGGCAGAGGATAGGAGACTGAGATTCCAATTTCATTTGGTTTGCACTCTTTCACCATGTTCAGCGTTTTCTCGATGTCCTCGCGTGTCTCTCCCGGATAACCGTATTGCAGGAAAAAGCCAACTTGAATGCCGTTCTGATGCAACAGTCTTGTAGCATCATAGATTTGATCGACTGTTGTCCCCTTTTCCATGGCATCCAGGATTCGCTGAGACCCGGATTCTGCTCCCACCCATACTGTCTGACAACCTGCGGCCCGCAGATGCTGAATTGTGTCCTCCTTCAAAAGCAAGTCGACACGGGAGAGACATTTGAAAGGTATCCGTGCATCTTTTCTCAGCACTTCTTCCTGAAACTGAGCGACCCATCCAGGTTTCAGGCCGAAGATATCATCCGCAAACCAGAGATGGTCCGGATGCGCAATTTCCTTCAACCATACCATTTCCTCGACGACATTCTCCGGGCTTCGGCTGTGGTACACCTGGCCATAGATTGGTTTTGCACACCAGTTGCAGTGAAAAGGACAACCCCGGGTTGTCACCATGTTCATCGAGAAGCGTCGGTGCCTTCGTTTCCAGACATTCCGGTACGGACCAAGATCCAAAACATCCCACGCCGGAAAGGGGAGGGCATCGAGATGCTCAAGAACTCTGCGTGGCGACGTCCGCACAAGTTCGCCATTGTTCTCGTAGGCGATTCCGGCAATTTTCTCAACTGATGACCCTCCGGGTGCAAGAAGTGAGTTGACAAGTTCACCAAGAGTCTCTTCAGCCTCTCCGCAGATCACGTAGTCCGCGCCTTGAGCAAAGTACTTGTCCAAGTGATCTGTAGCATCGGAGCTGAAGATTATGACCGTGCACCCATTTGCTTTTGCCAAGCGGGTCATCGCGAACGCAGCGTCGCGCATCCGCGTGAGGCACATTTTCGTAAGATAATTGAACTGATCATCGTAGATCACAACGATGTCTGGAGAATGGCGATCGATTGCACCCTGGAGTTCATCCTCACGTTTCGAAAACATGACATCATGAAAACCGACATGAAAACCCTTTGCCCGAAGAAAGCTGGCACCATACAGAGACCCGAGGGGAGGATAAGGCATCATCGCCCGATATTCCTTAGGGTCGAACCGAAGAAAGTATGAATGCGTAAATAAGACTTGAGCCATACAAGCTGCCAACCGATTTGAAAGATGGTGAACTCAGGTTACGTTGTAGTCGCGTAACCGAACCCGAAAGGAACTCAGAATAGTGTCCTGGTAATCCTCGCCATATGCCGTTGAGAGGTAATCACTGCATTGGTACTTTCGATTGCGTTCGTCTTCACCGAGATGTGCGTAGCGCGTTTGCCAGATCCGTTGCCACTTGAGCATCAACCATCGATCGAGACGTCCAGCAATTCGGTCAGGTATGACCCATTCGAGCATATTCCGGACAATGCTCGCAGCACGTCGATGAGAACGAAGAAGTCTGTCGTCGACCTTCCAGTTTGGGAAGAATTGCGTGATCCAAAGGTTCTCATGCATGTAGCGAGAGAACATTGCATCATTTTCCAGCGGCAAGAGTGTAGCCACTTCGGTTGCCGTGTAGATGTTCCGCAGGTCAACACGAAGATGATGCTCTGTTACAAAATGATTCAGGCAAAAGAAACGTTTTCGATTGAGGAGAAATATCTTTTTGAAGAGAATTAGCAATGTCCTTGCTATCCAGAGCCTTCCTTCTTGAGTAACAACGACAAAATCGATATCGCTCTTCTTACTGGCTATTCCTTTTGAGAGTTCCCCCGAGAGGAAGACTCCGCGGACATACGGAAACATTCGAATGATCTTTCCCATCATGCGCGCGATTCTCATGAGGCGCGCAGCACGTCGTTCTTTTTCAATTCGTTCGTCGGCATAGGAGCCCGTGGCAGACGACAGGAAGAAATATCCGTTCTTAGCCTTCACCTTTTCGCGAAGAGAAGAGCCGTGCAAGGCTGCCGAGACGTGTGATGGTGTAATGGAATTCGAAGGAAGGAAATGATATATCTCAGCAACGGTCAGCGGAAACCGGAATACGTCGAAATACAGAAGTACTTTGAGAATGTCGGTCTCGAGCCCCGACGAAGGATGTGCGCTTCTGTTCGGTATTTCGAACGAGATCATAGGGCCACAAGCCCTCTGGCAAGGATTCCCATTCCGAAGGACGAGTAGTATTCACTGCGAACCGGCTTCATCGAGGTCAAGGCAAGGCCGTATGATATGCAGAAGTGCGCCGGCGACTTGGGATCTCTTATGCGACAAGGCGAAGCCATATTGTAACTCTTCCTAAGTTTGTCTATATTTTGGCCAGTGAAGAAAATGGCCTTCTGGAAAAAAATACAACTGAAGCAGCTGAAGAAACCGGCGATTATTGTCGCCATTCTGCTCCTGGTTTTCTACCTCTTTAATAACGTTTTTATGCCTCGGTACGTTCAGCAGGGGAAGACCACAAAAGTGCCCAATGTTATCGGGAAGCCCCTGGACCAGGCCTTCAAGCTCCTGTCTGATGCAGGTTTGGTTGGGAAGAAGGCCGAAACGAGAACCGATAAACAATATCCCGAAGGTACCGTTGTCGTCCAGAACCCTCCCGCCGACGCAGAGGTGAAATTTGGCCGTGGCATCTATCTGACCGTCAGCGGAGGCGAGCCTCTTGTGGTCGTGCCAGGACTTCGGGGTTTGTCACTCCGGGCAGCGACATTCTCACTCGAGAAAAGCGGGCCTCGCTCCGGGAACCATTCGGTATGAGGTTTCGGAAGAATACCCGCTGGGGAATGTCATCGATCAAGATACCCCTGAGAACACAAAGGTCGCCAATGGAAGGGTCATTAATCTTGTAGTAAGTCAGGGAAAGAGCGGCGACCAGGTTCCAGTTCCCGATCTCACCAAACGAACGTTTTCCGAAGCAGAAAAGATTGTGATTCTTGCAGGTCTTCGAGTGGGGAATATCACGTATCAAATCAACGCAGAACTGCTGCCAAACACCGTCATCGATCAATTTCCGAAACCCGGCCAATTATTGCCGACAGGGCAGTCCGTTGATCTTGTAGTGGCTCAAAAAGGCGAGAAAGCCAACGACCTTCAGAACATCCCATGAGCAAACTCTACATTGCACCATCAGTTCTCGCATCCGACTTTTCGATCCTCGGCGAACAGATCTCTCTTGCTGAAGCCGGGGGAGCGGATTGGATCCATCTGGATATCATGGACGGAAGTTTCGTTCCAAACATCACCTTTGGACCGATGGTCGTCTCGGCTATTCGCAAGATAACGAAGCTCCCCCTCGATACGCATCTCATGATCGTGGATGCGGACAAGCACTTGGAGGCATTCCGTGAG
>JBGPAN010000282.1:0-5614 GCA_041480785.1 Bacteroidota bacterium
AAAGAGCGGCTCGTTGACAGCCTGACGTGCACCAAGGAGTTCCCACACGAACGTCGCAATCAATGCACCCGATCTGTACCGATACAGATTCTTCGCGGCCACGATCAACGCAAGGAGGAAGAATGCTCCCAACACAACATTCCTGCCCCGCTTTTCTTTCATCACTTCTCTTGCCGGGAAATAGAACAAGAACCCAGCCAGCATGAGGAACTCCCTCGTCCAAAGGAAGATGTTGTTCTCACTGACAATCGCGGTTATAACCGTGGCAAGGGCAAGGGCCAGGAAGACCATGAACCACAGATCACCGGATGCCACGTTGATGGCCTCCCGCTTCACATACCAACGATCAATGAACCAGAGAACAAGGCCTCCGTAAAAGTACGCTGCGAATCCAATTTCGGGAATCGAAACGCCTTCACTGTTCTGGAGAAACAACATAGCATAGCCAAGGATCACCACGGTTGCCCAGAGGAGGAGTGATTGAAGTGACTGGTAGAAGACGATGAGCGCGATAATAACTAGCGGGAGATAGAGGATGTTGCCAAATTTAGCCCACATCCCGACGAGGAGAAGTTCCAAACAGAGGAAAAGAACCAGGGATGGTTCCATTCCTGCTCTCAGCAGCATGGCCGACCCAGCGTCGGCTTTTGGCAAAGCGACTGAGCTCATTACTTCACAGTCCGCCTGAAGACCGACCGAAGGATCTTATAATGCTCGGGAGATTCACTTTTGAACTTTCTGAATCGATCACGCAGAGCATAGAACGAAAATGAAAGCAGGCCGACAGACAACGTCGATATCAGGACAATCAACATCCGCTTGGGGCGAGCTTTCTTTTCTGCCGGGACAGCCTTGTCGAGCACTGCCACCGAAGGCGTTTCTTTCTTCTCTTCGAGGCGCGCCTGCTCATACAGCGGGAGAAGCACTTCCAGGATTTTTGACTGAATGAGTACACTGCGATACAGACGCAGGCTTTCAAGCCCGAGATCCGGGATCGTCGCAACCTTCTGATTCAGGATGTTGAGTTCCAGTTCCCGCCGCAGGAGCTCCGGATTATCTTTCCCTACGACACTTTTCAGAAACTGCACTTCAAGTTCCTTGGTTGCCTTCTCGGCATACAACTGAGCGATTGCCTGTGCTCCTCCTTTCACATCCTCTGCGATCGGGACAAATCCGCTTCTCTTCTGAAAGTTTTTGTATGCTTCCTCATAGATCCGAAGGCTGTCTTTCGCTTCGAGTACTCCTTTTTCGAGGAATTCCCTGTACTTGCCGGACGATTGGGCGGTGAGCTCAACGTTGATCGCATTGAGAAGGACTGCATAGTAGTTTGCCATATTCGCCGCACGCTGAGGATCTGTGTCGAGCACTGACACGCTGATGTGTCCCTCTTCCGCCACGTCCACAGTCACGTAGTCATCCAGGGTCTTGATCGCTTTCTCGATGGATGAGTCACTGATGTCATACACATGCACGAGATCGAACTTGCGGATGACTGCTTCCTTCGCGTTGCGGCTCGCAAGGATGCTGAGATAGTTGTAGTTCGAGCTCCGCGCACCAGCGAGTCCGCTAATCGATCGCAATGGCGAGACGCTGCTGAGGGCAGACGTCAACGACCCCAGTGAACCAAGAGGTCCGCTCTCACGCGGGGGGAGAAATGACATCGTGCTCTCATACATCCGTGGAAGAAGAAAGCTGATGACGCTCGAGACGATCGCCGTGCAGACGGATGAGACAATCACGAATCGCCGTGCGCGCCCGATCAACTCAATAAATGTCAGTACCGAACTTCTCGAGACAATCGCCTTCTCTGAATCCTTGTTTGCAGTTGAGACATTCATGGCAGAATCACTTGTCCTATAGTTGATTGGATTATTTTGCTATCCGGTGGCTTTCTTGATCCTTGCTTGTTCAACCTCTGTCTTGTGGGAGGAACAGGAAGAGCTGATGCGAAAATGTACCTCTTCCTCCAGCCAGCT
The DNA here is from genome assembly GCA_041480785.1 of Bacteroidota bacterium. Lineage (GTDB taxonomy): Bacteria > Bacteroidota > Ignavibacteria > UBA10030 > UBA10030 > UBA9647. The sequence goes on from JBGPAN010000282.1 coordinate 1,977, forward strand.
TGGCCAGTTATTTCGCGGAGCTTCGCGGCTGGGTTGAGCGCTGTGCAGTATGCATCCCGATATCACGCTTGAGGAACAAGGTTCCCTTGTCAAACTACTTCGAGACTTGAATCATAATATATGCTGCTGTGACGATAGAGGTGACTATAGCGATGATATCTCTCCCAATGGTGAAATAGTAATAAAACTCATGTCGAGGCTTCTTCGGCACCCAAACCTGGTCGCCTGATTCGATGGTTGTTTCTCCGGGATTCATCCACTCGAGTGTGGCCTTCTTGATGATCTTCGTTTCACCTGCGTCGGCAAATTCCGAAAAGCCGCCAGCCTTCTGAATGTAGTAGCGATAATCGGCTCCCCGTATGAACGGGAGATGACCCGGATTCGTTACCTGCCCGCCAACAACAACCGTCAACGTGTTTGACGGAACATAGATGACATCGCCATCCCTCAGGATGATGTCTTGCGTCGAATCCTTCTGTTCAATCAATCGAGCGAAGTCAACGACGACAGGCTGGAAGCCGATTTCAGCATTGAGAAAGTAGTACGTGCTATCTGGCCCGTGAAGCCCGAACGATCGAAAGTTCCGCGCGTTATCAAGGGCCGGATCGCTGAGTCGAAAAGGACGGTCCTGCACCCTCGAGACGATCGAACCTGAAAGCAAGGCTTCTTGCGTGAGACCTCCCGCTCCATCTATGATTTTTGACAGTCTTGTGCTTCGCATCGAAATGGGGTAATACCCTGGCGATTTCACTTCTCCCAAGACCTGAACACGATAATCTAGTCGCTGATTTGAGACTTCCCCCACTGTAATCCGATCCCCTCTTCGCAGGCGGATGTTCGCTTTGGCCCCCTCATTTAAGATATTCAGTGATAGCTCCTCTGCCGTCTCCCCAGCATCGTCCAAACGATTCACACTAATTCTCGAAAGGTCGACCTGTGAAGTTACCCCTTGGGCAATGAGGAGAGCATCGAACAAGCTGTCTCCTTCGACATATTCGTACTTGCCCGGCGCATTGACTGCACCATAGACCGCGACAAAGTTCCTACCGAGGTCTTTTCGAGGAACAAAAACGATGTCTCCTTCAAGCAAGAACGGATTATGTCGATCATTCTTTGTGGCATAGAATTTTGGAATATCAACTCTCATTGTATCGCCGTCGCTCCGAATCAGAAGAATATTCCTCGTTGAGATATTGGTAAAGATCTCAGCTACCTGGTTCATCTTTGGATCGTTGTACAAACCCTCCTTCGCCCCCCCGCGCGCCTCAATCGTAACAGTTGCGGCAGGCAAGAACACTCTGCTCGCCTGCACCACAACTTTTTCTACTCGATCAACAGGCAAGGCACGATATTGTCCTTGATTCAGAATGCTGCCAGTGACTGTAACGATGAAAGCACGGGGCGCGATGAGTGTCGTCGTTATCTTTGTTGAAAGATATTTGCCTTTAACGGCCACGCTGACTTTTTCTTTCACATCAAAGAGTTTGGTCCCGGCGACTTTCAGCTCTCCGACAGTCGGAATAATTAACGTCCCCTCCGGGGTCACGGTTAATTGATATGTGAGACTCATGGCTCCCCAAACCGACACAGCGAGAACATCACCAGGTCCAACGACATATCGATTCTGATCTATCGGACCCTCCAGGGGGGAAGACGGAGTTTCTGTCGAAGGCGATAGCCTTCCCATCATTTCTCCCAAAGCCGATTTTGTGGAAGATGTTTCTCCCTTTCCCGTCACCTGCGCACTGAGCTGCGCGCAAGCAACCAAGAAGAACAAAAGCGCCGCCGAAAAATGAATTCTTCTATCTCTGATCATTGTACATCTCCTTAGATCTTACTTACTACGATTGAAGCTATGCGTTCAGCCGCTTTTCCATCCCACAAACTCGGGATGCTTCCTTGTTTTTTGCCTCCACCAAACACAGCCAGACTCTTCTGGACGATGATCTCCACATCCCGTCCGCACAACTCATTTGTCCCAATCTCGCATGTGATGGGCCGCTCTGTGTTTTCACGCATCGTGAGACACGGCACTCCGAGATACGTGGTCTCCTCCTGGATCCCTCCGGAATCGGTTAATACAAGCTGAGCGTTTTCGAGAAGGCTCAGGAAGTCAAGATAGCCGATCGGCTCTGTCAGTTTCAGGTGCAGAATGGCCTCTGCCCGGGCACTCAGGCCGTGGTTCGCGATCATTTTGCTCGTCCGCGGATGCACCGGGAACACAATCGTGGAGCGGGACGAAATTCGTTCAAAGATGGTGAGGATGTCGTTGAGACCTTCGGCAGTATCAACGTTGCTCGGCCGATGCAGTGTGACAAGGGTGAACTGCTTTTCCTTCACGCCGTAGCGCTTCATCGCCTGCGTCGATTTCGCCTTCTCACGGTACTGAACCAGCGAGTCAATCATCACGTTTCCCACAAAAAAGATCTTATTCTCATCTACCCCTTCACGCCGCAGGTTGCGGACACCGCTGGGTTCGCTCACAAAGAGAAAATCAGAGATGACGTCGGTCATCATCCGGTTGATCTCTTCCGGCATCGTTCGGTCAAAACTCCTCAGCCCGGCCTCAATGTGTGCAACCCGGATTCCCATCTTCGCACTCACAAGGCTTGCTGCCACCGTCGAATTCACATCCCCAACGACAACCACGAGGTCTGGCTTCACTTCCAGAAGGACCTTCTCAAATCCGACCATCACCTTCGCTGTCTGCTCGGCGTGTGAACCTGAGCCAACCCCAAGATAGACGTCGGGATGCGGCAGTTCAAGATCGTCAAAAAAGACCTTTGACATGGCCTCATCATAGTGTTGGCCGGTGTGAACGATAAGGTGTCGGATCGAATCACCGTAGGTCCGCAACGCCTTGTGGAGGGGCGCCACCTTCATGAAGTTCGGCCTGGCGCCGACAACGCTAATGATGGTTTTCAAGAATGAGATGCTGGTTAATTCGTTAACTAGTTAATTGGTGATTGGGTAAACCTACATCTATGATCTCTGATTTCTAATTTATGATTTCTGAATGATGGATTCTCCCATCAAAAATCGACAATCAGAAATCGCAAATATCCCTATCCCCTTCCTTCATACATCTTCTTGTAGTACTCCTTGTATTCTCCGCTGACAATTCGTTGCCACCAGCCAGAATTCTGTTGATACCAAAAGATCGTCTGGCGAATGCCCTCTTCGAAGGAGAAACGCGGACGCCAGTCGAGCTCTTTCTCGAGCTTGGCGGAGTCGATTGCGTAACGGCGGTCGTGACCCGGCCGATCCTTCACGAAGGCGATGAGCGTTTCGGGCTTATCGAGTACTTTCAGGATGAGCTTGACGACATCCAGATTCTTCCGCTCCGATTTTCCGCCGATGTTGTAGACAGAACCTATGTTTCCATTGCTTAACACTGCATCAATCGCCGAGCAATGATCGAGGACGTGAATCCAATCCCGTACGTTACCGCCGTCGCCGTACACTGGCAGCGGCTTGTCGTTCAGCGCATTGGCGATCATCAGCGGAATGAGCTTTTCAGGAAACTGGTACGGGCCGTAGTTGTTTGAACAACGCGTCACGACGATGGGCAACCCGAACGTGTGGTGGTACGCCAGGGCAAGCAAATCCGAGGAGGCCTTGCTTGCTGCGTAGGGACT
>JBGPAN010000283.1:0-5610 GCA_041480785.1 Bacteroidota bacterium
CTCTGGTGAATGTGATCCTCGAGGGGACAACCATCGGGGGAAGCACAGACATCGAAGGGCGCATCACCATCATCAGCGTGCCACCAGGGACATACTCCGCTCGCGCCTCGCTGATCGGCTATGCTACACAGGTCGTGACGAAGGTGGTCGTCCGGGCTGATCTGACGACGAACATTCAATTCGAAATGACGGAGGCGGCCGTCACGCTTGGGACGGAAGTCATCGTTGTTGCAGAACGCCCCATGATCAACAAGGATGAGACTTCCAAGACGTCGATCATCTCAGCGGAAACATTTTCCGATCTCCCGGTCACGACCTTCCAGCAAGTCATCGCGTTGCAGGCCGGATTCGTTACGGATGCCAGCGGCGAAATGCATGCCCGCGGAGGCCGCAGCAATGAGCTGGTCTACCTCGTTGATGGTGTGGTAACCCGTGATCCGATGTCGGGCGGGCTGGGGACCCAACTCGATAAATATGCGATCCAGGAGTTGCAGGTGCTGACGGGTGGATTCAGCGCAGAATATGGTCAGGCTCTCTCTGGTGTCGTGAACATCGTCACAAAAGAGGGGGGCGCCAGATACTCAGGAAGGATTGAATTCGAATCGAATCAACTGAATCCCTCGCCTTACCATAAAGCTGATGCGCTTGCGAACGATTACATGGGAATTGATGCAAATGGTGTTCATAAACCCCGGGTCGATGATAAAGGGCTGCTCATCCTCGATATTCCGTCGGCGTATCAAGCACAGACGCTCGACGGTACGCCGGCACTTTTCCCTGATGTTAGTTATTTAGGCCAGTTGTCCTTCGTTCTCAGCGGTCCTGTCCCCCTTGTACCAGAGCTGAAGTTCTTTACTACCGCACGGATGGAAAATGCTCTCAGCCAGATGCCTTGGGGATACAATAAGGAACGTGAGACCAATGCAAAGCTCACGTATGCACTCGGGAATTGGAAATTCAGTCTGGCGGATCGAAGATTCTGGCGCGCCTATAAGCTGTATTCCCACATATGGAAATATCTTCCCGAAGGATTCCCCAGTCGCGAAGAACAAACCTCCCGCGACAACTTCACCATCAACTACTTTCCGAGTACTGAAACATACTACACGTTGAATGCAGTTTACAACTATAGGCACTTCCGTCTTTACACCCCAGGCAGGTATGCAATCTTCTCGAATGATGGCATGCTGTTGGAGTCAAACTATGTCAAGAATTCGGGAAATCAATTCAGTCAAGGAGGCGATCTGGGTGATTACACGGAAAATAGGCTTGGAACATTCATCGGAAAAATCGATCTGACCCATCAACTCAATCAGTACAATCTCTTGAAAATTGGGACGGAAGTTACCGCCTATGACATCAAGAGACTAGATTACCAACAACCGTGGAGTGGCGGATTCTGGGCATACGATAATTTCCACCGGACTCCCGTTGAGGTTGTCGCTTACCTACAGGATAAACTGGAATTCAGTTCATTTCTCGTCAACGTCGGCATTCGCGTGGACTATGTTGATGTAAGAGATAAACGCTGGGTCGATGTGACGACACCGGGCGGCTATAAAGATGAAGTAACAAAACTGTGGGTTGTGACCAATGAAATTGATACGAAGCCATTCCTTCAAGTAAGTCCGCGCCTGGGAATCGCCTTCCCCATCACTGAGGCCACGGTGTTCTACAGCTCATACGGACATTTCTTCCAGCGTGCAGATTACACTGAAATGTACACACTCCGCGATCCCTCAGTGAATGCAGCACTGGTTGGAAATCCCGGTATAGAACCTCAGCGGACTGTAGCGTTCGAGTTCGGTGTCAAACAACAATTGAGCGACAATTATTCGATTGATATCGGTGCGTACTTTAAGGATATCACCAATCTTGTCGGCAGCACGTATCACGCCCTCTTTCCCTACGCCTACACCATTTACGATAATTCCAACTATGGCAAAGTCAACGGTGTTGATCTCACGCTGCACAAGCGGATGAGCAACTACTTCAGTGGGAGTGTAACCTATACCTACTCGCTGGCACGCGGAAACGAATCGGATCCGTCAGAAGGATACCTTGACTACAGGGGTTCGACGGCGGTCTTGCGGCCCAAGCGTGTCTTCTACTTAGATTTCGACCGGCGCCATGTCGTTTCGGGTCTTCTGAACATTTCCCTCCCGGAAAGATTCGGACCCGAGCTCTTTGGATTCTATCCATTTGAGAATTTCAATACAAATTTCGTGATCCAGATTTCGAGTGGTCTCCCGTATACTCCGATTACCCTGGAAGATGGGGATCAACTTATCGTTGAGAAGAATTCGGGTCGAAAAGGAGGTACGTCGCAGATCGACATGCGCCTTGAGCGAATCGTAAAAATATCCGATGTCCGCTTTTCTGCTTTCTTGAGAGTCACGAATCTCTTTGATACGATCAATCCGCAGTTGGTATGGACTGCGACGGGTGATCCGTGGGATGGCGGACCCATTACGCAGAATACTCCTGATCGGCAGCGGAACCCGGGGAATATTGATGTTCGCCGCAGAATCCAGGTCGGCGTACGAATTGACCTTTGATTATCAGACTTTCGAGGAGAACAGCATGACCAGATTTCTCTCTGCAACAATCCTATTCGGAATTCTCTTTGCAGTTCCCGCGCCTGTCCTTGCTCAGGAAGAAGCTCTGAGTGATACAACGGGATTGAAGAAGACGGCCCGCAGTATTGAAGACAACTGGGGAATTCTTGACAAAGGAGAATTGATCAATGTGTGCGGAAATCAAGGACTGATTTCCGATAGTTATCAGCGATCGCAAATGTACGTTTTCCGATGGCCAAAGAGCAAAGGTTTGGCTACAAACACCGGCGATGTCAATGCCATCAACCGGCAAGGGCTCATGTTTGGATACAAAGGGAACGTGATCGACTCCTACAACAACAGATTCAATGAAGATTGGCAGGGAGTTGCCGGCGGCCTCGGAAAGTACTACGCAGATGATCAATCGACGGACCTGAAAGCACCCGACGGCACTCCCCGCATGGCGCATAGTGATATTCCGAAAACATGGCCGGCAGGGTACTTCGATTCTTTGAAGGTGTGGCATCCAAGTCCCGTCGGTGTGTTCGATGCGCTGTCCGCTGCTGATCAAGCACAGGTGACCAAGCGGGCCGGATGGTACGATGGAGAAAAGAATCTCTGGCGTTTCTGGCCTGGACGATTCCGGATCGATATGGACAGCACCTCGGCGACGTACCGACGGCAGCTTCCCGGAGAATTTGCCGCCGATCGTGAAGTCTATTGCATCTTCAACGATCGCAATACACAAACTCCTGATAAGCCGATTGGTATTCAGGTCGAAATGCAGGCGTATAGCTGGGGAAGAAGATTCGGTCAGGATATTCAGTTCTACGATTTTATCATCACGAACACGAGTTCTCTGGAGCTAGATTCGTGCTCCTGGGGATATTTGCTGGATTTCCGTTTCGGTGATGCCAACGAAGAGGGATACACGACGTTCAATTCCGGCATCAATCCTGCAGGGTATGACAATTGCCTTGTGAATTGGGATTGGAATGGCGCGACCGATCCTATTCGCGGCATCAACAATGGCTACTTTGGGAGCACGATTCTCGCAACTCCAAAAAACATGGGAGTGACAGATGGACACTTCTTCCGGATGAACACGACCTATATGCCTAAGAAAGCGAGCCGGAACGTCTGGCCGGTGATGATCAGCAATCCGAATGACCCCGCTTTTACGAAGGCGGGAAATCCCTCCGCCTCAAATTACTTCCATGGCGGCGCGAACATCCATTTTGACGTCTTCGATTCAACCTATTGGGTTCCTTCTCGATGGGACTTTACCCAATTTGGCGCATTCATGTCGACCAGTCTTTTCACAATGAAGCCGGGTGAATCCGTTCGTGCATGCATCGCATATACTGCTGGATCAACGCTGGATCAATTCAAGCGCAATGTGGCCGTAGCGCAGAGGCTTTTCCTGGCTGAATACAATGGCCCTTCTGTTCCGCCTTCGCCCAAACTCACAGGTGTTGCCGGCGACCGAAGGAACACCCTGTATTGGTCTGACACTCCGGAAAAAGTCCTCGACGTGATGTCGAGAAAAATCGATTTCGAAGGGTATAAGATCTATCGCAGCCAGGACAAGGGAGCTACCTGGGGGAAAGGTGTTGTTGACGGTCAGGGAAGACTGATTGGGTACGTGCCTATCGTCCAATTCGACAAGGTCGATGATATTCAGGGCGTTGATCTGCTCAACAGCTTTAACTACCTCGGGTCGAATACCGGCCTCCGTCATATGTGGGTCGATTCCACGGTCTCGAACGGCGTCGAATATTCCTATACGATCACTTCATACGATACCGGTGATCCGATTGCTGTGCTGGAGTCCAACGAATCGTCGAGAGGAACCACGTCCTCTGACATCAATCTCGTTGACCTCACTCCACGAACGGACCCTGCTGGAACTGTCGCGGCACAATCCGCCTTTACGAAGTCCCAAACGGTAGGCAAGGCATTGATGAAGCTGTTCGTCGCAGATCCGGGTATGGTGACAGGGGACCAATACAAGATCACGTTCAACAAGACGGTGGCAGACACGTTCTTCGTCTTCAACAAGAACAACATGCTGGTTGCGAAGTCGCCTCTCGCATCGGATGAGATGAATGTCGTCGACGGATTCCGGCTGCGGGTAGAAACTGATGCGCAGATTGGCGGAATCAAGAAGATTTCCGACGAAGTGGGAAAAGTCGTCTCCAGTTCAACAAACAAAAATGCATCGAATCTCTGGTTTGTGACTCTCAGGTCGAACTTCACCAGTGCCGATACTGTCGCCCGGGCAAGCGATTATGAATTTCGCTTTACACAGTCGGGGTCCTTTGTCGATACCTCAGCAACAAACGGTTCGGCGATGGTGGCCAAGGTCAAAGTGCCGTTCGAAGTTTGGAATGTTACGAATGCAGAAGCCTCCCAGCAGGTTACTGCCGTTCTCGAGGATGCGAACCGCAACGGATTGCTCGACCTGGGAGAGGTCATTCGAATCGTAAACCTTGGTTACAAAGCGCCAAGCGCTGTTGGAGGCGATCTGGGCGTCTATGCAACTGCCAAAGTCCCCTACACCATCAAGATTGATACACTTGCGAGCGACGCTCAGAACGGTGCGAAGCTGCCCGTTCTTGGTCAATTGTTCAAGATTGAAACGTATAGCGCTGTAACAAAGAAGGACACTTTCTATGTACGCATGACCAAACCTCAGCTCGTGACGTCCGGGAAGAATGTTGACTCTTTGTTGAGTCGTATCCGTGTTGTTCCTAATCCGTACATCGGAGCCGCAAAATGGGAGCAAGTGGTGAATACACGAAGACTGCAATTTGCCTTCTTGCCCGCTGAATGCACGATTTCGATCTATACTATCCGTGGGGAATTAGTCCAAACACTTCGGCACAATAACAAGACGGGGACTGAAGATTGGAACCTCACGAATCAGTCTGGAGTTGAAGTCGCTTTTGGCCTCTATGTCTATGTCGTCGAGACTCCCGACGGTAACAAGGTCAACGGCAAATTTGCCATCATTAAGTAGGCGGAGGACCAACAATGAAAAAGAGACTAC
>JBGPAN010000284.1:0-5592 GCA_041480785.1 Bacteroidota bacterium
ACCTTCGAAAATGTTCTCGTCCGAACAAACGACAACTGGAAGTTGCAGATACATCTGGATACAGACGATGCTAACGCTTCAAATGTCAGGGAAGAAACCTTTGTGGAATTCTTGGGCAAATCGGGGAACACCATATGAAGATAGGAAAAGTAATCGGAAAGGTTGTTTCAACCAGGAAGGAAGGAAACGTCGATGGACTGCCGATCCTGGTTGTCAGCTATCTCGACGAGACGCTGACCGACACGGGAAAGTCGGCAGCGTGCATCGACACCGTCAATGCGGGCGATGGAGACGTGGTGCTCCTGTGCGCGTCGTCCTCCGCACGAATGACTTCGAAAACAACCAATGTAGCAACCGACAATACCATCGTCGCCATCGTTGATTCCGTCTCTGCCGGATCAAAGCACATCTATAGTAAGAGCAAATCTGGGGCCTAGTCGGCGATGAACCTATCGATGGAAGAATTGGTAAACAAAGTTGTCGCAGCAGTCCTGGCCGAGCTGTCGAGGCGGGGAGTGAAAGTGGATTTCGGTCCACCGCAGAGCAAGAATATCAAAACAGCGTCGTCTCCGAACGCATCTGTTCATGTTGTTGACATGAGCAGTTTTCGGAGCCCGGTTCTCCTTGAACGCCACCTGCTTTCGCTGGCGCCAGAGATCAGGGAAATTGTCGTCCCGGCCGGATCGGTGATCACGCCCGGGGCGAGAGATATTCTCAGGAGAAAGAATTTGATACTGAAGAGCATTCCAACAACAAACTAATGGAGGTCCAATGTCGCGAGTAGCCTTGGGTTTTATCGAAACGCGCGGAAACACCGGAGCGATACAAGCCATCGACGCCATGCTCAAAACGGCGAACGTAGAATTCATCAAGAGGGTCGAGATCGGGAGCGCGTTCGTGACTGTCATCGTCCGCGGAGAGGTCGGCGCGGTTCGTTCGTCGGTGGAAGCAGGCGCCGAGGCAGCAGCAAAGGTGGGAGAAATAGTCAGCACCAATATCATCCCTTCGGCGCATGAAGATGTGTTTGAATTACTCGGAATTGAAAAATAAGGAGACGGAACAATGATCGATGCATTAGGAATAATCGAAACGGTGGGTTTTACGTCTGCCGTTCAGGCAGCTGATGCTGCAGTCAAGTCAGCAAACGTGAAACTTGGCAAGTGGGTCAAAGTCGGAGGCGGCAGAGTGTGCATTATCATGCGGGGCGAGGTTGCGGCGGTCAAAGCAGCGGTCGATGCCGGCGTGACGGCTGCGAAGGCTATTGGCAACGTCGCATGTTCGCTCGTCATTCCACGTCCTTCGGACAAACTGACTCCGCTGTTCCCCATCGAACCTCTGACATCAGGGAAAAAGGGTGGAAAATAATCGAGGCCCAGAGTGAACATGAATGACGCTCAATTGAAAGAGCTGGTGGAGGAAGTTGTACGACAGGTCGTTGGGCAGCTTGAAGTCTCGACTCCTTCTGAGATCGGCGCAAAAGGCCAGTGGGGTGTTTTTGACGACATGAATGATGCCGTCGAAGCAGCATACGAGGCTTTTCAGTCCTTCAGGACGCGCAGCGTGCAGTGCAGGAAGAAGATCACGGATGCCGTGCGGCAGATGACGCTCGATCACAAGGACGAGCTCGCGAGGATGACGGTCGAAGAGACCCGCATGGGGCGCGTGGATCACAAGATTGCGAAACTCGTCAATGCCGCGGAGAACAGTCCCGGCGTCGAGTATCTGCAGCCTCAAGCATGGTCGGGACGCAATGGTCTGGCGCTCGATGTATACGCTCCGTTCGGCGTCATCGGCAACATCACCCCGGCGACGCACCCCGGACCCACGATGATTAATAACATCATCATCCAGCTCGCAGGAGGAAACACAGTCGCGTTCAACCCGCATCCATCTGCTAAACGGGTCAGCGCCAGGGTCATACAACTCGCAAACCAGTACATGGTGAAAGCCGGTGCTCCCCCGAACCTCGTCACCTGTGTCGCAGAGCCGACACTCGAGACAGCAAAGACGCTCTTTAACCATGAACATGTCGATCTCCTTTCGGTGACCGGCGGGCCTGAAATGGTTGCTCTGGCCATGAATTGTCCGAAGAAGGTCATCGCAGCGGGACCCGGAAATCCGCCGGTGCTGGTTGACGAAACGGCCGATTTGACACTGGCAGCGACCGAAATCACACAAAGCTCCAGCTACGACAACAACGTTCTGTGCATCGCTGAGAAAGAGATCTTTGTTGTCGAATCGGTCTTCGAACAGTTCATGAGCGAGATGCAGAAGGCTGGCAATATGCGATTGACCCCGAGTCAGATGGACGCGCTGGCAAAAATCGCTTTGTTCCAATCAGGCAAACACTGGCTGATCGGACGCGACTATGTCGGACGCAATGCGAATGTGCTCGCAAAGGCAATCGGGCTCAACCTGTCCGATAGTGTCCCGCTCTTATTCGGCGAAACCGACCGCCAGCATCCCTGGGTGGTTGCCGAGCAGATGACCTCCTGCATCCCGGTTGTGAGAGTCAAAGACTTTCAAGACGGGTTGCAGGCATCTCTAAAGGCAGAGCACGGCTTCAGGCATACGGCGAGCATTTTTACACGAGATATGAACCGCGCCACAGAGTACACGCGCGTGATGGATTGCGATGTTCATACCATCAACGGTGGAACGCTGCGGGGCGACGGTGGGGATTTGGGTGAAGGATATTTTTCTCACACTATTGCGACACCGACCGGAGAAGGGATTTGTACTCCGTTGAATTTTGTCCGCAAGCGCCGCATCATGACCCATGGCGCACTACGATTTGTCTAACCACACATATCATTGAAGCAAGGAGATAACGCAATGGCAGCAAAAAGCGCAATCGGGATTCTGGAGACAAAAGGATTTGCACCGTTGGTTCAGGGTGCAGACGCTGCGATCAAAGCAGCCAACGTGGAACTGGTCGAATGGCGTCAGGTCGGAAGCGGGTACGTTTCGTTTCTGATCGAAGGGGACGTCGCATCCGTTCGTTCCGCAATCGAAGCAGGCGCAGACGCCGCTTCCAAGATCGGCGAGGTTGTCTCCCAGTTGGTGATTCCCCGTCCGGTTGAAGAAATCGACAAGTCACTCAAAGGCTGACAACCCATGATATTCGCGAAAGTAGTCGGAACGGTCGTTTCGACGCAAAAGGACCAGAACCTCAACGGGAAGAAACTTCTTTTGTGCAAAGAAGTGGACCACCGGGGGAACCCTCTGGGCACATACCACGTCGCCGTCGACGCGGTGCAGGCAGGCGAGGGGTGTTTCGTTCTTCTCTCGTACGGGTCTTCCGCCCGAATGACCGAGATAACCAAAAACGCGCCAATCGACGCGGTGATCATGGCCATCATCGATGATCTTCAGATCACGCACACTCTGCAAGGGCGGCAATGAAGCTTGGGATCGTGATTGGGGTCGTCTGGGCCACGAAAAAGACAGCCGAGTTGAAGGGTTGCCGTCTTTCCATCGTCCAACCGGTTTCGTCGGACATGAAGGAGAATGACCTCCCGCTTGTCGCCGCAGATCCCTTGAACCTTGCCACCGGCGGTGACACCGTCGTCTATGTGACAAGCACAGACGCCACGCAGGCTTTTGACAGCGGCTTCGCGCCGGTCAATGCCAGCATTGTGGAATTGGTAGAGAGGATCGACTGATGTTCCTCGCCCGAGTTGAAAAAAAGATTGTCTCGGATGCAAAACACAAGGCGTACATTGGTAAGACCGTCTACGTCGTTCAGCCTGTGAATCCTGACGGGAAACCTCATGGAAAAGAATGGGTTGCCGTCGACTATGTGGGTGCCAACATTGGTGATATCGTTGTCTGCGGCGGCGCACCAGGTGTTGCACGGGACGTTTTCCATATCGAGCTCGCTCCCATCAGGACACTCATCATGGCCATTGTCGACAAAATTGAGTACACGGATCGGTAGTCGGAAGGAGTTTGTTTTCGTTGACCATCAAGGAGATTCAGAATCTGGGTATTATCGGGGCCGGCGGTGCGGGCTTCCCTACCCACGTTAAGCTGAATTCCAACCCCGACACGATTATCATGAACGCGGCGGAATGCGAGCCGTTGCTTCACAAAGATATGCAGATCCTTCGCAACCACGGCGACGCTGTGCTGGAAGGCTTCAAGATCGCGATGCAGCTCACCGGCGCCCGGGAAGGAATCATCGGAATCAAAGAGAAGCATCACGAAGAACTCCGGCTGCTGGAATCCAGGGTGTCAGGCAATTGCAGGGTTCAACCAATCGACGATGTGTATCCCGCCGGCGATGAAGTAACCCTCATTTACATGTCGACGGGGAGAATTGTACCACCGGGCGCCTTGCCACTCTCCGTGGGATGCGTCGTACAGAATGTCGAGACGCTCTACAATATCGGCACGAACAAGCCGGTGGTGAGTAAGTTCATCTCCGTTGCAGGCGCAGTGGAAGAACCCGCCACCGACGAGGTACCGGTCGGGACATCATACGCGGAAGTCCTATCGCATTTCAAGATAACCGCCGAGGACTATGTAGTCCGATCGGGGGGCTTGATGATGGGTGTACTCGAAGAGGACCTCAGCAATGTCGTTTCGAAGCGGACTTCTGCACTCATCGTCCTGCCCGCCGACCACTATTGCGTGACAATGTACCGGCGGTTCAGCTCAGATCACGCCGTCGACCTAATTGCGAAGGCGGGATGCGATCAGTGTTCGTTCTGCACTGAACTGTGTCCGAGATACCTGCTCGGGCATCCCGTTCGACCTGAACTGGCGATGCGCAACCGGATGTTTACACGGGAGGATCTTCCCCTGACAAATCCGGGGAATCTCTCCTGCTGCGAGTGCAACCTCTGCACGATGTATGCATGTCCTGAGGGTTTGGATCCCAAAGGCGCAACACTGATTGACAAGCGACTGGCGAGGTCACAAAAGCTGACATCGAGCGGAGAACGGCCAACGCTTCATCCGATGTTCGAATACCGCAAAGTGCCAGCGGCAAAGTTGAAGCAACGGCTCGACGTGACCATGTTCCGCGACGAAGGTCCGCTCAAACAGCTGAACATCCACCCGAACCTTGTTCGTGTACCTCTTCGTCAGCACTCGGGAACTCCGGCTCGACCTGCTGTTAAGGAGGGGGACCGCTTGAAAACATATGACATGATCGGCACTGCATCTTCGGCGATCTCCTGCACCATGCACGCGTCAATCGACGGGGTTGTGAAAAAGATTACAGAGGATGAAATCACTATTGAGAGAGTGTGATGGAAACGGGAGACGCGCTCGGCATCATTGAGTTGGCAAGCATCTACAAGGGATACCATGTTCAGGATGAAGTTCTGAAATCCGCGAATGTGGAAAAGCTGGTTGCGAGATCGATTTGTTCCGGCAAGTATTTGATGATCATTCGGGGAACCGTCGCCGACGTCGAGACAGCAATCAATATCGCACGCGAAGTCGGAGGCTTTTCTGTCGTCAATCTGACGGTGATACCCAGGGTGGACCCTCGCGTCTTCCCGGCAATAGCGGGCACGACAACATTCGAGACAAAATTCGGCACGAAGATTCCCGCTATGCTCATCATTGAGACATTTTCTG
>JBGPAN010000285.1:0-5583 GCA_041480785.1 Bacteroidota bacterium
CTTTTGGTACTCAAAGCTCAAACCATCGTCTTCGTAAAACTCCTCGCGCCCGGTCTCTCCTACATAGACGGAGAGTGTCAGCGGATCAATCGGCGCTTGATCTGAGTACTGCAGTACCTGTTGAGACGGAATGATCGAGCCGGCTTTCACGAAGATGGGGATCCTGTCGAGAGAAGCATCGACAGTTACTTGACTCCCTCCTTCCAACCGCTTTGCCGACCAGTAGTCATACCACTGGCCCTGTGGCAGCCTAAGCGAACGCGTTCGAACACCACTCCAGAGAACGGGAGCAATAAGGAGATCGTTTCCGAACATAAACTCTGTCGAATTTGTCGAATTGCTCGGATCCTCCGGGTATTCAAACGCAAGCGGCCGCATGGGTGGAATGCCCGTCGTCGATGCTTTGTACATCTCGTTGTAGATATATGGTAGTAGCTTGTAGCGCAGCTCGATCGTCCGCTTGTTGATTGCTTCATATTCCTGTCCGTACGACCAAGGCTCCTGATCCTTCGATCCCCACTCGGTGTGTGTCCGCATGAGTGTCGAAAAGACTCCAAGTTGCAGCCATCGGGCAAAAAGCTCTCCGTCCGGACTTCCGACAAATCCACCGATGTCGCTTCCAACAAACGGTTGCCCGGAGATACTCAACCCCAGCATCATGGACACAGCCATTTCCAGGTGCTCCCACGAAGAGATGTTGTCACCGGTCCAGGCGGCGGAGTATCGTTGGCCTCCCGCGTAGGAAGCTCGCGTCAGAACGAACGGCCTCTCATTCGGCTTCAACGACTTGACGCCTTCATACGTCGCCTGCGTCATTTGAAGTCCGTACAGGTTATGGTTCTTAGCGTGAGGAGTGTGCAGCCCATTGTCATCATGAATGACGTCCAGGTCCATCGTCTTCGTGGGGACATCGAATACCGAAGGCTCGTTCATGTCATTCCAGAATCCGCGAACTCCGACGCTTGTCGACGCTCTGAAGTTCTTTCCCCACCATTTTCTCGTAAGCCGATTGGAGAAATCGGGAAACACACAGACACCCGGCCACACTTTGCCCTGGAAGAGCCGCCCATCCGGGTACCTCAGAAAGGTGTTCTCAGCCTTCCCCGTTGTGTACGCAGAATATGAGGAGTCGACCTTTATTCCCGGATCGACAATCGTGACGATTTTGAAACCGTCCTTTGAGAGATCGAAGACCATTTTCTCGGGCTCCGGAAAATTCTTCCTGCTCCATGTGAAGATTCGGTATCCTTCCATATAGTCAATGTCGAGGTAGAGAACATCACAGGGAATGTGCTTTGTGCGAAAATCGCTCGCCAGTTTTCGGACTCGGCTCTCCGGGTAGTAACTCCAACGGCATTGCTGATAGCCGAGCGACCAGCGCGGTGGAAGCGGCATGCGTCCGACCAACTCCGTGAACCGTTCCAGCACTTTTTTGGGGGTGGCGCCAGAGAAGAAATAGTAGTTCATCTCACCGTTCACAGCACCAAACGAATACCGATCAGGCGATTCTTTCCCCATGTCGAACGAGGACCAATACGAATTATCGAAAAAGATCGCATACGTCCTGCCATGATCGATCCCATAGAAGA
This sequence comes from Bacteroidota bacterium, assembly GCA_041480785.1. Taxonomy (GTDB): domain Bacteria; phylum Bacteroidota; class Ignavibacteria; order UBA10030; family UBA10030; genus UBA9647. Next base: position 1,590 of record JBGPAN010000285.1, read on the forward strand.
AGGGGATTGTCTGATAGAGAGGATCCGTATCCCCCTTGTATGCAGGGATATCGGTATTCCACATTGTGAAATGCTTCCCCCGACGATTCAAAGCACCTGCTTTTTCCCCAAGCCCATAGTACTGCTCTGATAGTGACATCGTCTTCCACACACGCACGGACGCACCACTCCAGGAGATTCCCCGATCGTCGTCATCCTTGTTCAGAAGGACTCCGTTTCGATCGAGGAAACTGAACCTCAAGGGTCGCTTCCTGATCTTTATCGTCATCTCTTTCGTCATGAGCTGTAGATCATCACGGGATTCGCGGACATCGAATTTCTGTTCTCCCCAATCGTTCTTTACCAGAGCCCACGACTGATCAGGCGCGAAAACGCCGCTCGTGGCAACACAGATTCTGACCAGATCAGCGCTGAGCGCTGAGACTCTCACGAGCGCTGCGCCGCTCTTGATTGTGACAACAGACCCATCCGGGCTGTAGGATTCGAGATTACCAATGGATTGCCATTGCGCATGTGACACCGACACCGCAACCAGCGCAGAGAGCAGCAACATCTTGCGCAAACCTGGAAACTTCATCTTGCACCTTTTCGGGTAGGGACTTTTCTTCTCCATATCAGGAATTTGTTTGGCGAGGTCTTCCACAGTTGCCCGCGTTGAGAAAAGAGAAAGCCGATGGGACTTGATCAAAGACACCGCTCACTAGCGGCGTGAGCGGGCAGAACTCTGGAGGCCCTGACTGAGGAAGATGGATTTTTTTGCACAGGGAATCAAGAATCGCATCTTGCACCGCCGAATGTGTGCTAATCGGCATACGGTTTGGCCTTTCTTTAGGACATCATTCCCATTTGAAAGGTCATTTTTGCTCTATTGTCCAGTGTTTCCGATGGCATACGCCTTGATTTGCTTTCTGTAGCAGCAGATCAGGAGAAAGTGAGGTGGGTTATGAAACGGCTCATGATGACATTGGTACTTATCGGATTCTCAAATGCGACAGCCGTCTCCGCTCTTCCCGCAACGCAAGATTCTTCTGTTGGGGTCTCCGCTTCTTTCGGGGACGCCGACAATTTCTACGGCGCCCTCACTCCCTACGGAGAATGGCTTGAACTTGACGCAGGCTTCTACGCCTGGCGGCCGACGCACGTACGGGACGGCTGGCGTCCCTATCTGCACGGGCGTTGGGCCTGGACTGACTATGGATGGTATTGGATTTCCAATGAGCCCTTTGGCTGGGCAACGTACCACTATGGAAGGTGGTACTTCGACGATTCCTATGGTTGGGTTTGGATACCCGATCGCACCTGGGGTCCAGCATGGGTCGAATGGCGTTACAACGACGACTATCTGGGATGGGCCCCTTTGCCTCCGTATGCAAGCTTCAGTCTGAACATGGGCATTCGCTTCACGACTCATTGGTTCGCACCACATCAATACTGGAATTTCGTTCGGTACCGCTACATGACTTCTCCCTATGTCTATCAGGAAGTTGTGCCTATCGAATATGCACGAAGACTGATATCCACAACCCGTTCCGCCGGGCGATATGAATATGAGAACGGACGGATCATCAACCGGGGTGTTGAACGAGAACTCGTCGAGCGAAGAGGGGGAAATACAAGAATCGATCGGCTCGATGTCAGAGATTCACGTGATATCGGGGAGAGATTCGTCAGGGACCGCAACACAAACCGCATAGAGGTCTATCGTCCAGACCGAAACGGCACTGATCGCACACATGAGCGGATCGATGCCCGGCGAGTTGATCGTGGCACATCACTCGATCTGCAAAAAATCGAACGGGGACGGCGTGACGACTCGCAGAACACTGAACCAAGAGATGCTACTCGCGATCGAAGAGTGCCAACACCGGAAACCCGGACACCTCAGGAGCGCGTGCAACGACCTGAAGCCGCTCGCCCTCGGGAAGAAGGAGTTCAGCGCCGACAAGGAGAGCGGCGGATCGAGACCAATCAGGTACCTTCTGTTGAACGGAAAGAAATCGAACGACGCAAAGAGGATCGATATCCTTTCCCCAAGAAGGAACAGGTTGTTCGGCCTCAGAGCAGTGTTCAAAGAAATGTCGTGACGCAGAAATCACAACGAGAGAATCGACGGGATACTATCGCACCGCGAGCAAGCAACAGAGATTCCCGGTCAGCACCAAATGTCAGGAAAGAGAGTCCCCGGGGAAGTGAGCAGGGACGAAGAGAAGGCACGAAGAGGAGAAACTGAGGAGGGGGACTCCCTGTACAACAACGGCGTCCGTGAAAACGGACGCCGTTTCTTTTTTTCGTTACGGATGAGATCAGAGAATCCCCTCCCGACACCTCACAAACGGTTCAGCACCTCCTGCATGTCTGGAGGCAATTCAGAATCGAACTTGACAGCCTCTTTGTTTGCAGGATGGACGAATCCAATGGTCTTGGCATGCAGCGCCTGGCGACCGATAAGCTTCAGAAGATTCTGTGCCTGCAGCGCTTTCTTTCCTTCCAGTCCTCCCCAAGTGTTGCTTCTCCCTCCATAGGTTGGGTCTCCAAAGACAGGGTGCCCGATGTGGGCCAAATGGACGCGAATCTGATGGGTTCGTCCTGTTCGCAGTTTCAACCGGACGAGTGACAGGTACTCAAATTCTTCTAGTACTTCATAGTCGGTAATTGCGTTCTTGCCCTCGACGATCACTGCCACTTTCTTTCGGTCTCTCTTGCTTCGACCAAGCGTCGCGTCAATGGTTCCTTTCCGCTGCTTGAATTTCCCCCAGACGATGGCCCAGTACTCACGATCGATGGTTCGCCGCGAAAACTGGTTTGCGAGGAGATGATGCGCGACATCGTTTTTTGCTACCACCATCAGGCCTGTCGTGTCTTTATCCAGGCGGTGCACAATTCCCGGTCGAAGTGCAGTGTTCACAGAAGACAAAGAATTGCAGTGATGCAGGAGAGCGTTCACCAGAGTTCCGGAGTAGTTGCCGTAGGCAGGATGCGTCACCATGCCGGCAGGCTTGTTCACGATGAGGAGCTGATCGTCCTCATGCACAATCTCGAGAGGAATAGCTTCTGGTTTGGCTTCGATGCGCGGCGGTCGCTGAAAGGTGATCTCGATGACTTCGCCCGGTGCAACAGGATAACTGGCTTTCACCTTCTTGCCGTCCACGAGGACGCGGCCTTCATCAATCCCGGTTCGGACCTTGTTCCGGGTTGCGTTCTGAATATGATGGGTAAGATAGACGTCGATCCGCTGCTTCGATTGCTTCGGAGGGACGACGATACGGACTTTCTCGAACTCTTGGGAGCCAGGCGCGGAGTTCGATTCAATATCTTTGGCGAGCGTCATGCGACGATGAAGTGCTCTAGGAACCTTCTATCCGATTGGTGACGTTTGTCCGATCGGTCGATGCGGGGAGTGGAAGGTCCTGCGGTGCGCTGGGTGCCGGGCTTGTCTCAGCGGCGATCGCGCTTGAATCATCCACAGTGGTAAATCGTTTGTGAAAGAGAAGCAACATCACCACACCGATAGAGACCGAAGAATCGGCGACATTGAACACGGGGAAACGATTGATATGATAGCCGAGGAAATCAATGTTGAAGAAATCGACATCGATGAAATCGACGACCCTTCCATAGAAGAGGGAGCCCTCACCAAAGATCACACCGTAGAAAACACGGTCAATCAGATTGCCAATGGCTCCTCCGAGGATCAGGGCGAGGGCTAGTCGGATGACAAGTGCTTCCTGGCGGATCTTGAAAAGATAGAAGAAGATGCCGATGCTGGCGAGGATAGAAAAAACGGTGAGAAAGAGTTTGCCTCCGACATCGATTCCAAATGCCATCCCGGGATTCTCGATGAAGGTGATGCGAAGGAAGTCACCAATGATCCGGTAACTCGCCCCCAGAGGAATCCCCAGATGGTACAAATGCAGGAAGGGAATGTCGAAACCTTTGATGAACAGCTTCGCAGCCTGGTCGATGAGAACGATGATACCCGTTACGTACAGAACCC
>JBGPAN010000286.1:0-5578 GCA_041480785.1 Bacteroidota bacterium
CCCATCGGAACTTCGACAAGCCCGGTGCGCTTGACCTTGCCGGCCATCGCGAACACTTTGGTCCCTTTGCTGTCTGCCGTTCCGTATGCCGCAAACGCAGCTCCACCATGGTTGATGATCCAGGGGACGTTCGCAAACGTCTCGACATTGTTGATATTGGTCGGTTTGCCCCACAGTCCTGAATTTGCAGGGAAGGGAGGACGGATCCGCGGCATACCGCGTCGTCCTTCGATGGAAGCCATGAGTGCAGTCTCTTCGCCGCAAACGAATGCTCCGGCGCCTTCCTTTACGGTGAGGTCGAAATTAAATTCAGAGCCAAGGATGTTTTGTCCAAGGAATCCTTTCTTTCGGGCCTGGCCGATTGCTTGTCGCAAACGGGTAACGGCTTTCGGATACTCGGCACGGCAGTAGATGTAACCTTGATCAGCGCCAATCGCGTATCCGGCAATGATCATTCCCTCGAGGACCGCATGCGGGTCGCTTTCAAGGACAGACCTATCCATGAACGCACCGGGGTCCCCTTCGTCGGCGTTGCAGATGATATATTTCTTCGTCCCAGCCGCGGCGCGTGTTAGTTTCCACTTTGTACCTGTAGGGAATCCTGCTCCTCCGCGACCCCGCAAACCGGAGGTGATGATCTCGTTAACGACGAGGTCGGGGGTCATCTCCGCCAGGACCTTTTTCAAAGCCTGGTATCCGTCCTGTTCGATATATTCTTCAATGGAACCGGGGTCGATTTTGCCGCAATTTCGCAGCACAATCCGGACCTGATTCTCAAAGAAACCAACCTCTTTGTTCTCACCGGAAACCAGCCATTCGTTGATTGGCTGGTTGTTCATGACATCCAGTTCGACGATCTTCCCAACGCGGTCCGGTGTGACGTCGCCATAGAGATGGGGACTCCCATTGCCGTTGGAGATCTCAACGAGCACTTCACGATAACACATCCCGATGCAGCCGGTTTCCTTGAGGAGGAATGCATTGGGGCGTTCTTTGAGCTCGTCCTGGAATGCTCTGTATACCTTTTCTCCGCCTGCAGAGATGCCGCACGTTCCCAGTCCTATCGATACCGTTTTCATCAGGCCCTCATTCTTCGGTTGCTTTAGAGACAGCGCCGACACGGCGTTTTTCTTCCCGAACGACCTTCCGGACTTTGTTCGATTCCAATCGACCGTGCGTTTCACCGTTGATGGTCATGACGGGAGCGAGCGAACAGCATCCAAGACAGGCAACCGAAAGCAAGCTGAAGTTGCCATCATCCGTGGTTTCTTCGTACGTGATCTGGAGTTCATCCTGAACGATATCGTACACGCCCCTTGCTCCATTCACATGGCAGGCTGTGCCGTTGCAGATCTTGATGATGTTTTTTCCCAGCGGTTTTGTGCGGAACTGCGCGTAGAATGTGACGACGCCGTAGATCTCCGCAGCGGATATGCCAGTCACGTGGCTGATGTGATCGATGGCCTTCTCTGAAACATAGCCATAGGTATTCTGCGCTGATTGCAGGAGAGGAATGAGCGCACCGGCGTGTCCGTCATATTTCCACAGGTCAACGTTGAAAGGCTTGAATTCATCGGTGAGTTGTTCTGCCATGATCGGGTCTCAGATTTGTTTCAGATTGATGACACGGTCTTGCTTCACGCGGAGAACGCCGTCGACTGGTCGAATCTGGTCGTTCACCGTGCGATCGGTGGATTGAAAGTTGTCACCGCTGATCACCGCAACGAGTTCATTCCTGTCGTGCATCCGCGAACAGAAGACAACTTGCGCCAATGCCTTGATCCTGGTACGGACCTGTGAAAGCTTGTCGGCTTCGACCTCAAGAAACAAAAAGGAATGGGATAGGGAGAGTTCGCACACAAGCTTTGGGCTGTCGTCGGTGAGGTCGAACACGTACATCTCCTCGATACCCGGGAGATTGCGAAGTTGAGCGGGTAGTGCTGCCGCCGGGGTCTTGATCAATGCCACCAGGTCAACATGGCCGTCGACTGCATTCCAGCAGTCGACAAATTCTGAGTGCTCAAACACCTCAGCGGTGGGGATGAGCCGCTCTGGGTCAGAGAGACGAGCGAGAAGAAGAGAGCCGCTGCTCATAACAGATTTCCTTTCAACAAAACTTTGACTCGGTAGTCACGCTCCCGACCAATAAATACGGAGATAGCGTCGAAAAAAATATGTTCACGAGTCTAGAGAAGCTCTCCATCGTCTCTGATGCAATTCATCGGGCAAATGTCCATCGCCCGGCGAATGTCATCTTCCTCCCTCGCGTCGGCAGGTTGCTGATAGACGTAGTAATAGGAAGAGTCGTTGCTATACATAAAGTTCTGTAAGGCGTAGGAGAAGCAAATGCCACACCCATTGCATGCACTCGTCACATAGTACCTTCCTATGACATTTTCCTGAAGCCTGACTGCGACTGAGGACATAAACAGCCTCCTTCTGCTTGGAAGTCAAAAAGCCTTATGGCACAATAACTTGGCAAGGATTGTGCCACGGAAAATGGGCGTACACGCATGGATTTTGCAAATCTTGCGGCTCCAAAGCCCGAAAAGACAGGGTGCGTTCCCATTCCTGACAATACTCTTCCGGAATATGAAATCGAGCAATTTGTTGAAGAAATCAGCACAAAAGGAACGCCGGTCTCCCCGTTGTGGGAAAACCGGCGCATAAAAAAGTGCCAATGTGGGCGGAGCTACATTGCTGCCAGAGCCTGTTGGAGGTCATGGATAATGTCTTTGGGTTTCTCCAGACCAATGGAGAGCCGGATTCCGCCCGGATCGATACCGCGCTTCAATTGCTCATCAGGCGGAATGCTCGAGTGCGTCATCGATCCCGGATGTTCAATCAATGTCCGGATATTCCCTAGGCTCACAGCCAGCGTCATCGTGTAGGAGTAGTCAGCGATGTAATTGATGAGGCGGTCGGCTTTTCGATGTCGCTCAGCCGGAGTCTTTCCCTTCGGGATGAAATACATCAGCACGCCGGGTGCAAACTCTTTGTCGTAGTTCTGCATTTGTTGTCGGGCGATGCCACGCTGCTTGAAGGAATCCAGGCCGGGATAGTTCACGAGGCCGATCCGCTTGTCTTGCTCAAGAAACTCCGCCACCTGTTGAGCGGTTTGAATCTGTTGTCTGAAGCGCACCGCGAGGGATGGCAACCCGTAGACCAGAATCGGCCAAGCACTTTTCGAGCTGAGGACGCCGCCGAAATCTTTTCGGTAGAGCAACAAATGATCATAACTCCACGAAGGCCCGACAACCACCCCGCCCATATCCGTGCCAAATCCGCAGATTCCTTTTGTCAGTGACTCGACGACAAAATCAATCCCAAACTCCAGAGGTCGCTGGCAATATGGTGAAGCGAAGGTGTTGTCAACCGCCACGAACATTCGATTTGCCCGCGTGCGGTTCCGGTTGTGCTGTTTCGCAATCCCGACAACCATTTCGATATCAATCAACTCCATCGTGGGGTTAACCGGCGTTTCAAAGTACAGAAGACGTGTACGCGGCGAGATTGCGTTCACAAGAGCCTTCTTTTCGTTGAAATCGACCCACTTTACTTTGATATTGTATCTGGGAAGCCAGTTTTTGAAGAGCGAGTACGTACAACCGTAGAGCATCCGATGTGCGACGATTTCGCTGCCGCTGCCGAGAAGAATGCCACACAATGCTGACTCGGCGGCCATGCCTGTGGAAAAAGTCACAGCACATTCGCCGTGCTCGGCTGTTGCAAGGTTCTGTTCAAGGAGATCTTTGTTCGGTTCACCCAAGCGGTCGTAAATGTAGATAGGTGCTTTTGACTGGACCTGGAAATCTCCAGCGTGATGAGCGAACTCGATAAACCCTTTTGCTCCACGCTTTGTCGTCGACAACCGGAAGGTTGATGAAGAAGAAATCGGCGGGATCACATGATGGCTGTAATCCCATTTTGGAGTGAACGATTCTCCCCAGATGAGACGAGTCTCCGGTGCATATGTACCTTTTGCGGTCCGGCGGCCCCGAAGTGATGCTTTCTTCTTCATCGCAATCGCCTTTTCAGGATTTTTTCAATGATGAAGCAAAGTCGCGGAGAATTGCCGACAAATCGGGGGAGCCGATCTCCTCCAATTCGTAGGAGACTCTGACCGCCGGCTTGTTCATCTTCACAATTCGTTTCAGGTTGATGGGCGTCCCGATGATGACGGTGTCACAAGGAACTTTGTTGATCGTCTCTTCGAGATCCTTCACCTGTTTGTCACTGTATCCCATTGCGGGAAGCAGGATGCCGATACCGGGGTACGATTCGAAAGTTTTCTGGATCTCACCCGTGCAATAGGGCCTGGGATCGATGATCTCACTGGCGCCAAATTTTCTGGCTGCGACCGTGCCCGCGCCGAATTTCATTTCGCCGTGGGTCAATGTCGGTCCATCCTCGATTACAAGCACTCTCTTTCCGGTGATAAGCTCGCTCTGTTCGGCATCGACCGGGGAAGCGGCCTCCATAATATGCGCTTTTTTGTTCACTTTTCTAATGTTTTCGCGAAGTGTAAAGACTGACTGAGGATCCGCCGAATCGACTTTATTGATGATGACGAGGTCGGCCATGCGAAGGTTGGTTTCGCTGGGGTAGTATGACAGTTCGTTCCCCACGCGCAGAGGATCCGCCATGACAATGGAGAGATCAGGTGTGTAGAAGGGGGTATCGTTGTTGCCGCCATCCCAGAGAATGACGTCGGCCTCCTTTTCGGCCTGGTCGAGTATCGCTTTGTAGTCGACGCCGGCATAGATGATGGTGCCGTTGACGATGTGCGGCTCGTACTCCTCCATTTCCTCAATTGTACACTGATGCTTGCGGAGGTCCTCAATTGAACCAAAACGCTGTACTTTCTGAGCTTCAAGATCCCCATACGGCATGGGGTGTCGGATCGCCGCCACCTTGAATCCCATGTTTTGCATCAAACGGGCGACTTTCCGGCAGGTTTGACTCTTTCCGCTGCCTGTGCGGACGGCGCAAATTGAGATGACAGGCTTGGTGCTCTTGATCATCGTACGGCTTGCGCTCAGGAGCTTGAAATGTGCCCCTGCCTTCGACGCGCGTGTACCGAGGCTCATTACATGTTGGTAGGTGACATCGCTGTACGAAAACACGACTTCATCGACCTGATGTTTCTGAATCAGGTCTTCCAGGTCCTTCTCCTCGTAAATGGGAATTCCATTCGGATACAGCTTGCCGGCAAGAGCCGCGGGATACTTTCTTCCTGCGATGTTGGGAATTTGCGTTGCGGTGAATGCAACGACGTCGTAGATGTCATTGTCACGATAGACAACATTGAAGTTATGAAAATCACGCCCTGCGGCACCTACAATAATCGTTTTGATGCGTTTCAATTCTGCCATACAAGTTCCTTCTCAGCGGTTGATGTTTCCGCGTTCATGGTTGAGAGTGTCAAAACACTCTTCATCTGTTCAAAAGCCCAATCGATTTCGTCTTTCGTGATGACAAGCGGCGGGGCGATACGAATGACACACTCGTGCGTCTCTTTGCAGAGTACACCGCGATCCTTGAGCGCCTCGCAGTACGGGCGGGCGGGTTCGTCAAG
>JBGPAN010000287.1:0-5577 GCA_041480785.1 Bacteroidota bacterium
CTTGAACATTCTCAAGCGCATCAAAAAAATGCGTCCGTTCGTAACCAAGTGAGTGAACCTTCTCGCACAAGCCAAAAACAGAATTCACACAAAATCATGAAGTGACACAAAACAACATTTTTCACGCAGGATTCAGGTTAATTCTCATATGTACTACCTTTGATCAAAGGCCCATAATTCCTCGGAGGTTCTAATTTCTTCTCAACGAGACAGATCCATGAACACAATTGTGGTGGTGGGTAATGATAGAATCTGTCGCGGTCTCGTCGCGCGTTTGTCACGCTCCCGCCGACATTACATTCTGCTCATCGACAAGTCAATGACATTGCAGCGTGTTTGGCGTGTACTTTCTAGGGGCCGTTTGAGGTTGCGCGATTTTGTGCGCATGGCGGTTGCAGAGTTAATGAGAGCTAATCCTGAAATCCCTCAGTCACTTGAGTTCAGCTCTATCCGGAACAATGCAGATCTTCTTGAACAGATACTGATCCATCAAGCGACCACAGTATACTTGTTTCGCGCAGGATTAATTATCAACAAAAGCATCCTTGAACGGGATGTGGAAGTGTTGAACCTCCATTGTGCGAAGATCCCGGAATACGGCGGCTTAGCAGCGATCGCTCGAGCACTGCGTGACAAAGCGTATGAACAGTTCGCGACCCTCCATAGGGTCACAGAAGCGATCGATAGGGGAGAAGTTGTAAGACAAATTCCGTATCGGCTGTCACCAACCTTGTCATACAGAGAGAATGAAGATTTGGCATATGAAACGGGGATTCAACTTTTGCTGGATGAGTTGTCGCGATGATCACGGAGGCGTGGGTAGCTCGTCGCGCCTCTTCTATTTCGACTCTGAATCAGGACGACAGAAGGACTTGAGATACGCTCCATTGCTCGGCGGGGCCTGCCTTGAAACAATCCATTTGCGTGAACAAATAAACATATAGGGTGACAAAGTCCAAATGAATGTTGTTCTGTTAGTTCTCTCCTCACTCATACTCTGCGGTGTGGCGGGTTTTGCTGTCGTCGCGGTGATCTATGCTTTCTTCGATCTGGAACGAAAAAGAAGTGGCCTGAGCTTCACGTTCCCTGCCATAGGATATGCTGTACTTCAATTCCTCTTCGTAACGTTTTACCAAATGACGGAGCGATCAAGGTTGAGTATCAAGCTAACGATGTTGGCCGGCTCACTCTTGCTCTTTATTTCTATCCTGCTATACTTCCTTCGTTCGAAGAACAAACTCCGCTGGAATTTGCGCGCGCCATCAAAGACGACTCTGCTCGCGGCGGTCGCCCTCATTGCGGTCTTTGTGCTTGCGGCATGGCCGTATGTCACTATCGGCATGGGGCATTACTACCATTCGGGCAATGAGGATTTTTTCGACGGAATTGCGGGCGGGGCGTCGTACGTTCATGATACTCCGGTGGAGCTCCAACATCCTGACTACAAAGACAATCTGAGGATTCAATACAGCAGCCAGGCTTTTTGGACAGTGCTCTTTGGTCTCGCGGGAATGGACTCTTTCCTTCTCAATGCGATACTTAATCTCCTCTTGCTTTCACTGGGTGTATTCTGGCTGGTAAGGTTCGTCTTTGGAGGAGATGATATTGCGGCCGCCATCATTGCAGTGTTGGCGGTCGGTTCACATTTCTACTTCACAACCTTTCTCGCAGGCCACATTGGATCTATGATGTACAACTCCGTGGCACCAGTTCTTCTGGGCCTGGTATTGTTATGGAACCAGAGGGTGTTATCTTACAGCTGGCTCTTTCTGGCAGGGTTTTTATACTACTTTCTATCCAATACGTATCCTGGCCCTTTTTACTTCCTCGCCTTACCCCTGGTTGTGGTTGTCTTACACGAACGTGTCCTCTTGCCTTTTGGCCTCTGGAAACGCGCGGGGAAGTTGGTTGGTCTGGAGCGAAAGAGCACCGGAAGACTGGGATTGACCCAAATCCGGTGGATGAGGGTAGCCTTACTTGTCGCCATCTCCCTCGCAGGATTGGTGGTGCTTGCTCGCTTTGCGCGTTCCACCATCGAGAATCGCCAGCTTTTCCAGATGCTCCTTCTCCGGACGCAGGTGAGCTGGGGTGTAGCTCTCACCAAAGAAATCCTGCCGGTATTCTTGGGGATATACCCCTCTAACCTGGTTGGTACTGCCTCGCCTATGCGGACGCTGGTCTCGGACAACCTGACCAACTGGGCCGCCATGACAGCGTCCGTCGCGCTTGCAGTGTCCAGCCTCGCTGCCGCTTTTTCTTTTCTCAAATCACGAAAGACGTTGTTTCTTGGCTTGTACGTCCTTGCTTTGCCCGGTTTCTACTATATGATGAGAGAATTCTGGGGATCCCCCTATTATGTGTACAAGTTTCTTTATATAAACATGTTTGTGGTGATCATAGCACTTGGACTTTGGATCTCAACCCATCTGCGGGCTCGCCAGCAAAAGAAGAATTGGCTGATAGTCGCTCCCCTCGCAGCGTTGATTGCATTGAACCTGTTCTGGGACACCAAATACGAGATGGACATTGTGCGAAGACCGTATCATCACGTGGACGCGATCGAGGGTTTCTTTCAGTCGGTTCCTTCGGAAATGATAAAGAGCGCTGCACTCGACATACCGAATGAGGTTAATCGTGTCATTCTGCAACATCTTCTAACTGATCGTGGCGTCAGTTTCTTGAGACATCGCGACCAAGCAACATACCTAGTTCAGTTCTCGCAGTTTCGTACCGTGGCATACTGCACTTCTGCCACTGACTCGGTTCTCTATGACAACGGCTTGCTTCGTCTGGCAAAGAAGCCTATGCGGGATGATATTCAGATTGTCACACGATATGAAACCGATAACCTTGATGATTTCCGCGTTAATTGGATCGGGAATGAGCTATCGGAAATGGCCGATCGAATTCGCCTCTCATTGAACGATCTGACCAGCTACATCAGAGACAACAATATTGCACAACGAACGCACCTGGATATCAGGGCGCCACACATTGAAGCTCTGGTGGCTTTATCTCTCGATGAGGCAGGTGTGCCGCTCCAGATAGATCCTCAGAAATCAAAATGGTTTATTCGCCTGAGGTTTACCGAGTCCGCCCCCCTTCAATGGAGGGCAACCCTTTTCAAAACCACTGGAAAGGAAACGGTGCTCTACATGAACCGGCTTTTCCAAATCGTGGAAGTGCCACCCGAGGGAAGAGTAGTCTCTGACGACATAGCCGATGACATCCAGCGTAGCCATTCAGCGCTGATGCTTGATCTGCGGCGAGTGGGCAACTCGGTTTGCCTTGATTTGCCTCCTTATGAACATTCTACGCTATTTCTCAAGCAGCTTCTCATCAAGCAGGGGGTAGCACTGGCCAACTCTTCTGACGCTAATCTTTTTCTGAGGCTGACACTACCCGCTCATTTTGAGTATCTCTCGTTCAAGAGTGTAACGCATCCAAAAGAAAGGGTGATTTGGGAATCGTCGAGCGATTATGCCCGCGGATCCACGCTCGGTTTGCAGCTAGTGGAGATCCCAACCTCAGGGAGGATTATAACACATGATCCCGAGCGTGATTCATTACAATATCGCCTGCTCGTGAGTCCGCGGTTTGGTGATTTTCAGATCTATGTGCGTTACCCTTCTCCCAATGCGAACTACTTGAGGTTGCTCGTTGAGCCGGGTCCCAGCATTGATATGAAGGACTTCAACCTGGCACAGCTTTCACCTGTCGGAGAAGTCGTCAACAGGTGGCGCGTCTACGCGCCTGTGACGTGTGTCGACGTAAATCTAAAAAAAGTCGGGAAAACAGGCCGGGAAGTCGTCGCTTTGAACTTCGAGGGAGAGAACCTCATAGGAAAGTCCCTGCTTCCGGTTGAAGAACGGCTGCTTAACTACGGGCTTCTTGCTGCAGAACTAACCGATTCTGTGGAGAAGTATTCCGACCCGATGATTTCCGCCCTGGACTGGCAACGACGCCTAGAGATGTCATCGAATTTCGCTTTTCGCGAAAGACCCACACAGAGAGATATCATCGAGAACGAGAGCAAGGGCAAGCTTCATTTGGCCACAGGCTGGTATCCCTACGAAGTATTTGCGGGGACAAGATTCAGGTGGGTCAGGAACGATGCCCAGATATTGATTGTGCCCCCGTCAAGTCGAAATCGAGAGCTTGTAGTGACGCTCGAGCGTGGGCCGTCTCTGGTCAAGTCGAATGCAACACTCTTCGTGTCCCTCAATAACAATGTTATCGACAGCTTGACCCTTTCGGGGACTCATAGGCTCAAGGTATCTCTCCCTGCGGCGATGTTGAAGGGAAACGACATCGTGACTCTTCATCTGGACAGTGTCGGGAGAGCGATACCGGGAGATGAGCGAATTTTGGATTTTCGGGTGTTCAACATTTCACTGCAAGATCGATAGAAGGTCATGACAATCTTGAACACCGAACTCAAATACCGCCATAAGTCATTGAGGATACCGAGTCCGCTGATTACCATTGTAACAGTCGTGCTAAACGCCCGGGATATTGTGGGGCGTACTATTGAGAGCGTTTCCCATCAGGGTTTTGCCAACAACGAGTACATCGTCATCGACGGAGGCTCAGTCGACGGAACTGTCACTCTACTTCACAACAGTGTTCAGCATATAGATCGGGTCATCAGCGAGCCCGATCGGGGAATCAGCGATGCCTTCAACAAAGGCATTCGGCTGGCAAAAGGCGATGTGGTCGGGATTCTCAACGCGGGAGACTGGTACGAGCCGGATGCCCTGAAAGTTGTTGCCGATGCTTTCAGCTCCAACCCGGATGTTGACGTTGTGTGCGGCGCAGTTGAATTCTGGGAAGAAGGATCTCCTCAGCTCCGCTGTTTCTCGAATCCCGAAGCTCTTGACAAGGAGACCTCAGTCTATCACCCCACGGTGTTTGTAAAGAAGTCCTCCTACCTCAAGTACGGCATGTTTGACGAGAGCTATCGATATGCCATGGATTACGAGTTGTTGCTCAGATTCAAGCGCCGAGGGGCGAAGTTCTTGAGCCTTAAAAACACGCTTGCAAACATGAGCCTTGATGGGATCTCGTACAAGAATTGGTACTCAGCGCTGAAAGAAGCACGCAGAGCGAGGTCTCAATACTATCCCTGGTACAACGTTGCCTTCTATCATGCCATCGCGCTCCTAAAGAATCTGATCGCACGAGGACTCAAACGAGGAGGATTGCGAAGCATCTATCGGGCTTACTGGGAGTCCAGGAACCGTAATATTGCAGCCATGCTTGAGCGGGAAAGTTGATATTCAAAAGACCGAGCATCCCAAAGACCTTATGACTGACAGAACCTACGATATTTTTGCCCGAATAATGAAAGAGCGCTATTCGGTATCGAGTCTCGTTGGGATCAGCATTGATGAGTTCAGGGGTGAGATCCGCAAAATGATGGATGTGAAGGACGGTGCGATGGAGGGGTTCTGGGACGACGACAAACAACGCGATTTGTCGATCCGCTTTCACTGGGGGCATGATCATGATTTCGGTGATTTCAAACTAGCAGGTCGTATGGAGGATAGACATCTCCGTATTCCTGCGAAGTTTGTC